>NZ_JBHSGT010000015.1:0-37462 GCF_042654605.1 Enterococcus eurekensis | reverse complement strand
TAATGGGCTATGCAACACCTGCAGAACGCCTGCAGGAAGAGTTAGCTAAGTTACAAGCAGCTTAAGGTATTTTGTTGGTTTTATAGGATAAGAGAACAGCTTAGCTGAGTCAAGAGCCGCTTCGCTCCTTCTCTTGACTCAGCCAACCTATTCTCTTGAGTCAGAACCACCAACAACTCACCTGAAAAATGGTAAGGGACGAAATACACACTGCCGACAAAGGCTTCAAACCATTGGTAATACTGGATTATTGAGTAATTCGCTGTCTATAAAGGTTTTAAAAATTTTTTATGCATTTGATATTGCAATTAAGCACAGTAAGATTTTTTCGGAATGACAAGAAAATTCTCTTTACAGGGTATAAGCAATATGTTATGATATATCGGTGAGTGAAAAGCTCATCTATTACGATATTCCGCTGAAGTTTTTACTTTAAGAATGTTTGGAAATAAGGAGAAAATCAAATGAATCCATTAATTCAAGAATTAACACAAGAACAACTACGTTCAGACATCCCTGCATTCCGCCCTGGAGATACAGTACGCGTGCATGCTAAAGTTGTCGAAGGTACTCGCGAACGTATCCAGCTTTTTGAAGGTGTTGTAATCAAACGCCGTGGCGCTGGAATTAGCGAAACTTTCACTGTACGTAAAGTTTCTAATGGTGTTGGTGTGGAACGTACATTCCCATTACACACTCCACGTGTTGCTCAAATCGAAGTTGTTCGTTACGGTAAAGTTCGTCGTGCGAAACTATACTACTTACGTGCGTTACACGGAAAAGCAGCTCGTATCAAAGAAATCCGTCGTTAATCTATCGTTATATAACGAAGCTAAAACCCTTGATAATTCAAGGGTTTTTTTGTGTTTTCGTTTATATTGTTTGTTAATTAAGTACTTAAGTGACCGCATAAATTCAAAAGGGGCAGAAAAAGGGGGAAGCTGTTATAAAAGGTTTCAGAATACTTTGTGGTTTTTCACGCATTCCTTCGGTGACATGCAGATAGATTTGTTCTTCAATGCGCTATCTTCATAACCGATGCGATTTTGTATTACGTAAACGGGCGTCTGGTTTTAGCTAATTTCGATAGATGTGCGAGCCTAAAAATGGGTGTACACTTATTTATCAAACAAAAATAATAGTAATTCCATTTTTGACTGACCATTATTGACCAGCCTTGAAGGGGTGTCCTACCAGTCTTTTAACTTTTTTTGGAAATGCGTAATTCATAATTCTTTACGAAATTTATATTGTTCTATATACTTTCTATATGAGGAAGCGCTTTCAAAAAAATCGTCAAAGATTGGAGGAATATTTATGACAAAAATACAGAAAATCATTTTGATTTTACTGAACGTCGTTTTCTTTTTCTACATTGTGGTCGTTTCACTGTCGCTTTATCCAATAATGGCTTTACCAATGGACTTACAATTTTTTAGTCAGCTTATTTTAAAGAATACGCTTTTACTACAGCTCGTGTTTTGGATGTCAATGGCTATGGGAATTGTTTCCATTATAATCTTTCTCTATTTAATATTATACCCAAGACGAGAAAGCAAATTCGTGGTTCCCGGTACAAATGGTTCTTTAACCATTGATAAAAGTGCCATTGAAGCTTTAACAAAAGCCAGTTTGGATGAAAAAAACTTTATCACTTCTCCAAGGGTGAAAGTATCTGCGATTCGAAAAAAACTTCATATCAGCGTAATTGGGGAATTAAAGCGAACATCTCATTTGATTAATCAAGAAGAAGCATGGAAGAATCATTTAAGAAATGACATAAGAAGATTGCTTGGAGAAGAAAAAGACATCAAGATTGATATTGATCTTTTTAATTCTTATAAAGAAAGCAATACAGATAAAAGGGAAACACGGGTTATATGAAAGGAGACAAATTGAATGAGAAACGTGATAGAAGATTATAAGTTACCCATTATTGGTGGAATTATTGGCTTGTTAATTGGTGTATCAATCGTAAGCTTCGGTTTCTTCAAGACTTTATTTGTCTTAATACTCGTCGGAATCGGCCTAGGCATTGGTTACTACATCCAGCAAGTTAGGATGTTTAACAGATAAATAAAATAAACATTAGGAGGAAATGATTATGGTAAATTCAATAGATCCAGTAAACCCAGCTAAACCAACCAACCCGGAACATCCAATTAATCCAACGGTTCCTGGGAAAGTAACATCTACAGTTAATGATGGCACGCTTGGTGCCATCAGAGGTGAATTGACCTTTGACGATAAAGTGGTTCAAAAAATCATAGGGATTGCATTAGAAGAAATTGATGGCCTATTGACCGTTGATGGTGGATTCTTTTCTAATATTGCAGAAAAATTAGTAAATACGGATAACGTTGCCTCTGGCATTCATGCAGAAGTTGGTAAAGAACAAGTAGCTGTAGATATGGATGTAGTCGTTGAGTATGGGAAAGATATTCGAGAAATTTATCAAAAAATGAAAGGACTAATCTCCACTGAAGTTGAAAAAATGACGCATTTAGAAGTGATTGAAGTTAACGTAAACGTATCTGATATCAAAACAAGAGCTGAATTCGAAAAAAGTCGAGAAACGGTCCAAGATAAAGTGACCAATGCAGCAGCGTCAACGAGTGATTACATGGCAAAACAAACAGTAAAGCCACCGATGTCACCTGATAAAAGAGGCTATAGCCCTGAAGGTCCAATGGAACCGCGTGTTAAATAAAGGGCCTAGACAGAAATGAAAATATGGAAAATTTAAGGAGGAACCATTTTGAAAGATAAAGGATTAGGAGATAAAATTAAAGGAAAAGCAAAAGAAGTGACAGGAGAAGTAACAGGTAACCGTAAAATGAAAGCAGAGGGAATTGCTGATCAGAAAGTTGGGGAAATGAAAGAAGCGGCCAACGATACGAAAGAAAAAATTAAAAGAAAAGCAGAAGAATTAGAAATAGAACGAGGAAAAAGATACGACAACTAGTTTTTTTGAAAAAAAGTTGTCTAATAAATTATTTGAGCCTAGCAAAAAGCGGTGAGGAGCTATTTGCTAGGCTCTTTGTCAAATTGGACTGATGGCTAACATTAAGGCACGTATCACTAGAAAAGTATTTTTTTGTGATACGTGCTTTTTTTCGACGGAATGACAATTTGGGTGTAATTGAAAAGGTCTTTTTTATTTGCCTTGCTTAATTTGGCAAGCAATAGAAAACTAGAACGTTGTAATGTAATTTTAGTTTCTATAAATGTTTTGTGTTTTTCAATCACTATTTTTGACGGCTAGAGTTCTTGTCATTTACAATAGAGATTAGTTATCTTATTGAATAGATGGCGAAAAACTTATATTGGAGGCGTCAGTCAATGAAAAAAGTCGTTTTAATTATTAACCCAAGTTCTGGTGGTGAAAAAGCTAAAGAGTACGAAGCGTTGGCGAAAGAAAAGTTGGAACAATTTTTTGATACCGTGCAAATTCGATATACCCAAAAAAGCGGTGATGCAAAAAAATTTGCAAGAGAAGCTGCCCTAGAACAATATGATAGTGTGATTGTAATGGGCGGCGATGGGACTGTTAATGAGGGAATTAGTGGTCTTTCGGAGCAGGAATATCGTCCCAAGTTTGGTTTTTTCCCACTAGGAACGGTAAATGATTTGGCTCGAGCATTATCCATTCCACTTGATCCTAAAGAGGCTATTAAAAACTTTTCATTAGATCAAACAACAATGTTAGATGTCGGAAAAATCAATCAAGATTATTTCATGAATGTTGTCGCTGTTGGGACAATTCCGGAAGCAATTAATGATGTTGATAGTGAGGATAAAACCAAACTTGGAAAGTTTGCCTATTTTATTTCAGGCATGAAAGAGTTACTTAATACAGAATCTCATTTATTTCATTTAACGATTGATAACCAAGAAAAAGAAATTAAAAGTAGTACGATTTTGATTGGGCTAACAAACTCAATTGGTGGTTTTGAACATTTATTGCCAGAAGCGAAAGTCAATGATGGCTCGTTGCATCTAATCTATTTAAAAGATCAATCATTAGTTGATACGGTTAAAAGTCTTCCTGACCTACTGAAGGGCGTGCAAGATTCAACTGAAAATATAGTTTATCTGACCTTTAAAGAGTTACGGCTTTCGTTAGTTAATCCAAATGAATCATTAACGACTAATATTGATGGCGATGAAGGGGATGCTTTACCCATCGAAGTTGAAATTTTACCATCCCATCTAACCGTTTATAAGGGAGAGACAATTGATGAATAATAAAAAGTGGAGTGAGGTAGAATGAGCGAGTACAGACATCTAATCAAATATGAACAGATACTAAATACGCATGATGAAAAACTTCAAGAATTAATACAGCTCCTCGATTTTTTTGAAGAAAACGGTGAGCAATTCAAGGCATTAATGAGTTATTATGCTTCTGAACAAAGAGAACAAGATTTAGAAAAAGAAAATCAAGGTTTGATTCCTGAGCGAATTCATCGAGGCGTACTTTCAGAGGATGCTATATATAATCTCTATGCGGATTACAGAGAACAAGCTTTACGCATGTTAGAAATTGGAACAACGTTTTTTAAATAATAAGGGTGAATCGTCGATAGGTTAGTTTGAGTGAATAAAGGAGCGTCAACATGCGGAAAATATTTTACAAAAAGCAAAATTTAAAAAAACCAACATCTTTAGATGAACAGTTAGATAAACAAGAGTTCGAATCGTTTTTTACTGAAGTTTTAGGTCGTTTACCACAAAAAACAGCGAATGCCGTGTCTAATACGTACCAAAAATCTAAAGACCAAACAGAAGCAATTGTCGTACAAAGTAAAAAGCAATTTAATGGCGTTTTTGATGAATTTTTAACAGGTGTTGATGAAGAGGTACGTAAAAAATGCCATCGTACTATCCATGCAGCTTCACTGACTGCAGCGATTATCGGTTGTTCGCCGATTCCTTTTTCTGATGCTATCTTATTAGTGCCTGTACAAATCACGATGATGGCGCGATTGCATAAAATATTTGGCCAATCGTGGACTAAAAGTTTAGCTAAAAGTATGTCGAAAGAATTGATTGTAGTGGGTCTCGGTAAAAGTGCGGTTGGAAATATAATGAAGATAATCCCAGCGGTTGGAACGGTAGCAGGTGCCGCCGTTAATGCAACAGTTGCAAGTGTGATTACAGAGGCGCTCGGTTGGGTAACGGTTAAAATGTTAAATGATGGAGAAGACTTATTTCAAGAATTAACGTCTTTTAGGGGACAATTTAAGTCGCTTTTCCAACTTTTAAAAAAAGTAAAATAATTAAGATGAAAGAAAGCAACTAAAAAATAAGAGTTGTTTTCTTTTTTTATTAAAAGGTATGAAGAAATATCAAATCTTTTTCAAAAAAATAGGGAATAACTTGGTGGTTTCCCATAAGTCTAGTATACTTAAAATCAGAAAGAAGAGTAAAATGAGGTGCAAATATGAAATTATTAATGATTGAAGATAATGAGTCAGTCTCAGAAATGATGCAAATGTTTTTTTTAAATGAAGGCTGGGATGCAACCTTTAAGTTTGATGGTAGAGAAGGGCTAGATGCATTTTTAGCGAGTCCTAAAGAATGGGATATGATTACGCTTGATTTGAATTTACCAAGTTTAGATGGGATGATGGTCGCACGCGAAATTCGTAAAGTTTCTAAGACAGTTCCGATTATTATGTTGACTGCCCGTGACTCCGAAAGTGATCAAGTGATTGGACTTGAAATGGGCGCAGATGACTACGTAACGAAACCTTTCAGCCCGATTACACTAATTGCTCGAATTAAAGCGTTGTATCGCCGTAGCGAGATTATTGAAGCATCGGTCGCTGATAAAACCGATGATTTGTCTTTTGATATTGAAACGCAACATTTTAAAATGAATACGAAAACACGTGAGGCCTATTTAGATGAAGAGCTAATTGAAGGGTTAACACCTAAAGAATTTGATTTACTTTATACATTAGCTAAAAAACCGCGTCAAGTGTTCTCAAGAGAGCAATTGTTGGAATTAGTTTGGGATTACCAATATTTTGGTGATGAACGAACAGTTGATGCGCATATCAAAAAATTACGTCAAAAAATTGAGAAAGTGGGTCCGCAAGTGATCCAAACCGTTTGGGGAGTAGGATACAAATTTGATGATTCAGGTGTTGCCTAATGCGTTATTTATACCAGCAACTTTTAGCCTTTTGGTTTGTCATTTTTGTCACCTTAATTACTTCAGGAGTGGCGTTTACGCAATTAACCAAGCAATCAATTGAAACGAATAATTATCGACAATTATTTGGTTATGCAGATGCCGTTTCGAAAATTTCTGAAGAACTAAGTACAACCTCGGATTTGAATGATTGGGATTTAATTATCTCGCGTTCACTACGCATATCAGAAACGATGTTAAATCAACAAGGGGTCAACTTTATTTTTGTCAATAATCAAGGCGAAGTGACGTATCCTAAAAATAATACGGTTCCAATTAAATTTCAGCTGCCTAGTGAATCATGGGAAAGTCTACAAGCTGGCGAAAGACAACAACTGACTTCTGAAAAAAATATTTATGGTGAGAAAGAACCAACGGCTTACGCCTTTGTTCCATTTAATTTGAATAGTCGATTTTTTGGCGCATTAATTGTCACACAGCCGGCGCAAAATATTCAAGATACCGTTAGTGAATTTTCAGTCAACTTACTCAAAGGTTTTGCTTTATCTGGCATTTTTGCGATAGTTGTCAGTTATGGTTTTGCTAGTTTCCAAGTTCACCGGATTAATCGAATGAAGAAGGCGACGAAAGAAGTTGCCAACGGAAATTTTGATAGTATATTACCGGTTCATCACCGCGATGAATTTGATGAGTTGGCCGAAGATTTTAATAAAATGACCGTGTCACTAAAAGAATCACATGAGGAAATTGATCGACAAGAAGAACGCCGAAAACAATTTATGGCTGATGCATCCCACGAGATGCGAACACCACTAACTACGATTAATGGTTTGTTAGAAGGATTCCAACATCAAATGATTCCAGAAAATCAAAAAGAAAATGCGATTCGTTTAATGAAAAATGAAACAGAACGCTTAATTCGTTTAATTAGTGAAAATCTAGACTACGAAAAAATTCGGACCAATCAAATTTCAATGGTTATAAAAAAATTCGATGGGACGGAAACGTTTCGTCAATTATTTATTCAGTTAAAAAATAAAGCAGAAAGCTCGAATAACCAATTAATTTTAGAGACGGAAGAACCCGTTGAAGTTTTTGCTGATTATGACCGCTTTGTCCAAATCGTCGTCAACATTTTACAAAATGCGCTTCAGTTTACTGAAAATGGTGAAGTACGTGTCAGACTAGAAAAAGGCCATTTAGAAACAATTATTTCTATTTCAGATACTGGAATTGGAATGACAGAGGAAGATTTAGTGAATATTTGGGATCGCTATTATAAGGCAGATCCTTCACGTAAAAATCGTAAGTTTGGTGAATCAGGATTAGGCTTACCGATTGTCCAACAACTCGTTCTTTTACATAATGGACGAATTGAAGTAACAAGTGAAATCGGAAAAGGTACGACCTTTACGATTCACTTCCCAGATGTCGATCTAGCTGAAATAAATGAAAAAACCAAGCCCTCTTAAATTGAAGGCTTGGTTTTTTCTCGGTGTGCAAGCCAGAAAAGATGGCTCATGGTTACTAAGCTATTGATACTAATTAGTAAAACTGAAAATGAGAGACCTGACTTTAAGAAGCTTTTACAGAAAAGGCGAGTCCATTTTTCTGGTGAAAAATAAAAAAGGTGTTCAAAAACTTGTTGCATAGTCGTAAAACGTAGCACGATATGGTTCGATGAGGATTCAACTAATGTACTTTTCAAAAGATTAGTGATTTTAGCTGAATGGCTTGCCAAGGAACTATGGGTCTGAATGATAGTATCTTGATAAATCGACGGAAAAAGTAAGAGTGTTAAAAAAATTGTTAGTAGCGCCACACCGAATAAAAAGCTATTATCCAACAAGCGCTGACGAACAATTGTACGTTTGGTTGATTGTTGGCGTATTTTTTCAATTGTTTTTTTATTTAGCCATTGTTGGTAGATGAAAAATCCAAAAAATGCAATAGAAAGCGTAATTAATAAGTGTCCTTTCATTTGAGTATAGCTTGCTAATAATTCGTCTACAATCGGAGAAAGTGACTCGTCACTTATTTTTACGCTATCTAATGAAAGAATTAGCGTGTTTAGTATAAAATAAATGCAAAACAAAAGAATTAACCCAATAAAAAATAGTGAATGCAAACTAAAAGACCGAATTGATTGCTTTTTGAATTTAGCCAATACCTAAGGACACCTCCTTCTATTTTCTTTTATCATAATGAAAGAATTTGAAGGAATTATGAAGTGTGGATAAAAAAAAAGAGAATTTCCGAAGAAATTCTCTTTTTTTTGGCTTATTCATTTGTTACAGCTTCAGTTACTGGTGTATCATTAGTCGCCTCATCTACAGAATCCCCCGTACTAGGAGCTGCATATTCTTGATAAGATTGTGTCTGATACTGATCAACTGTGGATTGATTGTTATTCTTTGAGTAAAGCGAAGTTGAGTCTTTCCCTAAAGCTTTTTCCAAATCTTGTAATCGAGTTAAGCTATCTTTATAAGAAAAGGCTTCAGGATTCACTGGGTCAATGTTACTGCCAGTATAAAAGCGTAACAAATCACCATTGTTAATTTGATCAGAAGTATCTAATTGACGACTTACTCGTTCATGCATCTGTTCAACATGTCGCGTTTCTTCTTCGGTCAAATCTTGGGCAACTGCTTGTGTTTCGTTATCGTAAAGGACACCACCGTAATAAGTGTATTTAGGTGACATGAATGAACCGTCACGGAAGGCAACTAGTTCTTCTTTTTCATCAGAGAAAAGGTCTTGGCCTAATTGAATGTAGTTGCTTGTATCGATACCAAGTAAGTGTAGCAAGGTTGGTAAAGCATCAACTTGACCACCGTAAGTGTGATTGATCCCGCCTTTTGTTTGACCAGGTACGTGAATCATGTAAGGTACACGTTGCATTTGTGCATTATCAAAATCAGTCCAAGTATCACTTGTTTTACCAACTAATTCTGCTAGTGTATTGTTACGGCCATTAGATATACCATAGTGGTCACCGTATAAAACAAAGACTGAATTTTCATAAAGACCAACTTTTTTTAAGTAAGTGAAGAATTCTTCAACGGCTTTGTCCAAGTAGTTAGCTGTTGCAAAATAACCGTTAATCGTACTATCAGAAGTATTAGCCATTGGGAACCCAGCATCTTCATTAGTGAATTCGGCATAGGGGTAATGGTTTGATACAGCAATGAATTTTGAGTAAAACGGCTGTTGCATATGTTCTAGATATTGAACAGATTGTTCAAAGAATGGTTTATCATGTAAACCATATTGGAATGAATTGGATTCATTGACATCATAATATGAAGCATCAAAGAAATTTTCATATCCGAAATGGGTATATGTTTCATTGCGATTCCAGAATGTTTTTGAGTTACCATGGAAGACAGCACTTGAGTAACCAGCTTCTTGCGATAAAATATGTGGTGCCGCTTCAAAAGTATTTTTACCACCAAGTTGCGCAAAGAAAGCGCCTTGGTTTAGGCCGAATAAAGAAGTTTCCATTAAGGTTTCGGCATCGCTTGTTTTACCAGCTTTGACTTGATGGAAAAAGTTGTCGAAGCTGAAAGTACTATCCGAATGGAATAAGGAATTAACAAATGGCATGACTTCATGTTCAACGCCATTTTCATCTTTTAATTTGTAATCAATTAAAAACTGCTGCGTACTTTCCAAGTGAATATAAATCACGTTTTTTCCTTTTGCTAGACCGAAGTAATCTTCATTTGGCGCAGCATGGTGTTCTTTGACATACTCAGAAACTTCATTCATGTCATTCGGACTTGCCTCGGCTCGAACTTGGTTTGTATTATAGGTTTGGACCGCATCGTAGGCAGTAAAAGCGTTAAGACCTAAATACTTAACTAAGTAATCACGTGAAAATGTTCGAGTTAATAAACCAGAACGATCGGTTTCTGCTAAGAACAAATTACCTGAAAAAATCATAATTGATGCAGTTGTAAAAGCGATTGCCACACGTGCACGAATTGGGTTGGTGTCCAATTTAATTTTCTTACGAGCAAGGGAGTAAACAATGGCAAAAATATCAATTAGATAAAGAACGTCAATGGGTTCTAGTAAGTTTAATGTACTACTACCTAAACCACCTGTTACTTTACCGGCACCAAGGATGGTATTCACAGTAATAAAGTCAGTGAATTCACGGTAATAAAGAGCGTTCGCGAACAAGAGAATACTTATTAAAGAGTAGATAATCATAATTGTCACGTAAAAAGGTTTCGTACGTCTGACGTATAAAGAAATTGCCAGTAAAAATAGTGTTGTTGCAATTGGATTAATCAGTAAAATAAAATACTGAAATGGGCTTTCAATGCCCAAATTAAATACAGTAAAATAAGAAAAGATATTTTTGGCCCAAAATAAAATAGCTAGTAAACTGAAGAAGCCTAGGCGTGTATTTAAAAGGTTGGATTTTTTTACATTTTTCAAAGGAAAAGTCCTCTCTTTCTTGAAACTCGATGAAAATATTTTCAATCGTCCCTAACATTTTACTAATAGTCTAAATAAGTGTCAACTAAGGTGAGAAAGAAACGAGGTATTTTAATCGTTTCTTTAGTTATGCGACTAAAAATGTGAGGAAAAGAACTTTTACAAGATGCTCTTTGCTACTATCGAAAAGCGCGCTAGCTATGTTAAGATGAAAGAAAAGATAAAGCATAACAAAAGTAGGGGATTAAATGAAAATACAACTAACAACTCAAGGGAGTAAAAAAGTTCGCCAAGGCTATCCGTTGATTCAAAAAGAAGATTTAGCCAAAGGAGAAATGACGACTGACTGGGTAGAATTAACTTCACCACAGGGCGATTTTTTAGCAATGGGTTATTTAGGTAAACAAAACAAAGGCCTTGGCTGGGTTTTAAGTGATAAAAAGCAAGCGATTGACGAAAATTTTTTTGTCAGGCTTTTCCAAAAAGCCAAAATGAATCGACAAGTTTATTATCAAGATCAAACAACAACCGCTTTTCGCTTATTTAATGGCGAAGGCGATGGCCTAGGTGGGTTGATTATTGACTTGTATCAAGATTATGCCGTTTTTTCTTGGTATAATGATACACTTTATGGAAAAAAAGCAACAATCATCCAAGCGTTTCAAAAGGTCTTTCCCGAAGTTTTAGGGGCGTATGAAAAAGTTCGTTTTGAAAGTCAGTTACCTGAAAGCCAACTTTTATACGGTCAAACTGCAAGTGAACCATTAATTGTTCAAGAAAATGGGATTAATTATGCTACTTATATGAATGAAGGCTTGATGACCGGTATTTTCTTAGACCAAAAAGAAGTCCGTGGGGCATTGGTTGACGGTTTAGCAAGTGGTAAAACGGTCTTGAATATGTTTAGTTATACCGGCGCATTTTCAGTTGCGGCAGCGATGGGCGGTGCTTTACAAACGACGAGTGTCGATTTAGCGAAACGGAGTGTGCCGAAAACGAAGGAACAGTTTAGTGTCAATGGGGTGGATCCAGAAACCCAAAATATTCATGTGATGGACACGTTCGAATATTTCAAATATGCAAAACGTAAACATTTAACGTTTGATCTCGTTGTTTTAGATCCACCGAGTTTTGCTCGTAATAAAAAGAAAACATTTAGTGTGGCCAAAAATTATGGTGAATTAATAGAAGATAGTGTCAATTTATTAAATCAAAATGGAATGATCATTGCTTCAACGAATGCGGCAAATGTTTCGCCAAAACAATTCAAACAAATGATCGAAGAAGCCTTTTTAGCTAAAGGTGTCTCTTATAAAAAAGTAAAATCTTATGCTTTACCAAGTGATTTTGCGACAATTGCAACTTTCCCAGAAGGGGATTACTTAAAAGTTTATTGCTATGAAGTGAAAAAATAAAAGGAGCGTTCGTGGATGGAAAAAGAGAACTTAATAAATCATGGATTAAAAATTTGTGTTTCCTTAACTGCTACAGATAAAGATTCGTTATTGGCACAAGCGAAATTAATTGCCGATTCTACAGCAAATATTGCGGAGTGGCGGATTGATTATTATGACGACCGAGATGATTTTGAAAAAGTCATTGAAGTTTTACCAGCGTTAAAAGAAGAATTAGGTGAAAAACAATTACTTTTTACATTCCGAACACTCGAAGAAGGCGGCGAAGCAGAGATTAGCCTTCCTCGCTATAAAGAACTTTGTTTAACAATAGCACAATCAAAACAGATTGATTTAATTGATATTGAACTTGCGCGTGTTGAATTTTTAGGTCGACAATTTATTCAAGAAATCAAAAAAGAAGGCGTAAAAGTAATCCTAAGCAATCATGACTTTGAAAAAACACCCGATGATGCGACGTTAATTTTCCGGATTGGTGTGATGCATCAATTTGGTGCTGATATTGGAAAAATTGCTGCGATGCCACAAACATTGCAAGATGTTCTTCGGATTATGGGACTGGTGACAAAAGCACGCGGTTTTTATCAATTACCTTTAGCGATTATTTCAATGGGGAATTTAGGTAAAATCAGCCGTATCAGTGCGGGAGTGACCGGTTCGGTGTTAACCTTCGGTGCAATTGGTGAAGTTTCAGCACCAGGTCAAATCCCAGTGACTGAATTAACGCAGATGATTGAAAACTTAGCATAGAAAGAAGCCGATTAAAATGGCCAAAAAGAAAGAAAATAAGACCAATGCTTTAAGAAAGTTAGAACAACAAAAAATTTCTTATCTTGAACATCATTATGAGTGGAGCGAAGACCATTTAGGAGCTGAGGCGGTAACGGAACAATTAGTGACCAAAAATCCTGCTCAAATTTTTAAAACACTCGTGGCAGTTGGCAATGTCAGTGGAGTAATTGTTGCGGTGATTCCGAGTGATCGTACGTTAGATCTCAAGAAGCTGGCGAAAGCCAGTGGGAATAAACGTGTCGAAATGTTGAACTTGAGTGAGCTAGAAGTCACGACAGGTTATATTCGTGGAGGTTGTTCGCCGGTCGGCATGAAAAAATTATTCCCGACATTTTTAGATAACTCCGCTTCAGATTTTAAAACGATCATTGTTTCGGCTGGCCGTAGAGGCTTACAAATGGAAGTAGCGCCGCTCGATTTGGTTAAAGTGACAAAAGCACAGCTTGTAGCGATTGCCAATCAAAAAAGTTAGGAATCTCTTGTCAGAGGTGCCTAACTTTTTCTTATATGTGTAAGACTAATAGGAGAAGTAGCTAGCAATTTCAGCTGCATGAGCACCGGCACTATGTCCAGTACAAAAGGCAGCAGTAATATTAAAACCACCCGTGTAACCATTGATATCAATTAATTCCCCACCGAAAAAGAGGCCGGGCATTTTTTTACTTTCCATCGTTTTAGGATTAATTTCAGTTAATTCAACTCCGCCCCCAGTTACAAATGATTTTTCAATGGGGAACGTTTTGAATACTTTAATGGTAAAATGTTTCAAAATAGCAACCAATGCTTGCTTTTGGTCGTCAGTTAGTTGATTACTTGGGAGTTCACTAATTCCTAAGCGTTCAAGATAAAAAGTCATCATCCGTTCAGGTAAGAAGGAGCTTAAAGCGTTCTTAACCGTTTTTTTCGTATCAGCTAAGGCTGTTTCTAATTTTTTAGATAATTCATCGGCTGATAGGTCGGGGAAACAGTCTAAAATAGCAGCGACTTCATCTTGTGTTTCAAGTAATTGGTTGACGAATGAGGAACATCGTAAAGCAGCGGGACCTGAAATACCAAAATGGGTAAAGAGTAAATCCATTTTATGTTCAGTTACAACTTTTCCTTTGTCATTTTGAATCGTTAGTAAAATATCCCGTAAGGAAATCCCTTGTAGCGTTTTATCGGTAATAAAGGCCTCGTTTGAAAATAAAGCAGACTCGGTCGCATATAAAGGCGTGATATGATGCCCAACTTGTTTGGCTAGACGGTAACCATCGCCAGTTGCACCAGTGGAAGGGTAAGTCCGCCCTCCAGTTGTTAAAACGACGCAAGGGGCTTGGAAATCACCGGTTTCGGTTTTGACACCGGACATTTGATTGCCGTCGTGAATCAGTTTCGTGACAACGGTATTCATTGCAAACTCAACATTTAAAGCACGCATTCGTTCAACTAAAGCACCAACAATTGTTGCTGATTTATTCGTAACGGGGAACATTCGTCCGTGATCTTCTTCTTTTAATGCAACGCCATTTTCTTCAAAAAAGGCCATGACATCAAAATTATTAAATTGTGAAAAAGTACTGTATAGAAATTTCCCATTCCCTGGGATGTGACGAATTAAATCATCGACATCACGATTATTCGTGACGTTACATCGGCCGCCCCCGGTCATCAGTAATTTTTTACCAAAGCGTTTGTTTTTTTCAATCATCAAAACTCTGCTACCTTTTTCGGCTGCGGCAATCGCGGCCATCATGCCACTTGTCCCACCGCCGACGACGATTACATCATAATTTTTATCCATTATTACACTCCAATCATTCGATTTATAGAAAATTTTTTGAAAATTATAATTATTTACAGTCAAATTAATGAAAATTTTCTAATTATCTGATAAAATCATACTACCAAATATGGGAGGGATTTTCATGACAAATGCATCAGAATACGCTAAAAAAGTACAAGAAAAAATTCATCAAAGAAGTAACCATGAACCAGAATTTTTACAGGCGATTGACGAATTTTTGCCAACTATCATTCCTTTTCTAGAAAATCATCCGGAATATCAAGAACATAACATCTTATCTTTGATTACCGAACCTGAGCGCGTCATTCAATTCCGCGTACCGTGGATGGATGATAATGGCAATTGGCAAGTGAATCGTGGTTACCGAATTCAATTTAACTCGGCTTTAGGTCCATATAAAGGTGGCCTACGTTTTCACCCTTCTGTAAATTTAAGTGTCTTAAAATTCTTGGCTTTTGAGCAAATTTTTAAAAATGCTTTAACTGGGTTACCGATTGGTGGCGGTAAAGGTGGCAGTGACTTTGATCCTAAAGGTAAGTCAGATGCTGAAATTATGCATTTTTGTCAAAGCTTTATGACTGAATTAGCCAAATACATTGGACCAAACCAAGATATTCCAGCTGGAGACATCGGTGTTGGTAAACGTGAGATTGGTTATTTATTTGGGACGTATAAACGGATTAAACAATATGATGCAGGTGTTTTAACGGGGAAACCACTTGAATTTTGGGGCAGCCAAGGTCGTAAAGAAGCGACTGGTTATGGAGCTGTTTATTTTGCTAAGCATTTATTAGCGGATCTATCAGAAACGTTAGAAAATAAAAAGGCAATTGTCTCTGGTAGTGGAAACGTGGCAATTTACTGTATTGAAAAACTTTATCAATTAGGTGCCAAACCCGTTACTTGCTCGGATTCAAATGGTTTTATTTACGATAAAGCAGGTATTGATTTGGAACTATTAAAAGAGATTAAAGAAGTTCGGCGTGAACGTTTAACTGAATATGTGAAAGTCCGTCCGAATGCCCAATACATTGAAGGTTCTGTTTGGAATTTTGATGTCGAGGCTGAGCTGGCTTTCCCATGTGCAACACAAAATGAAATTAATCTTGATTCTGCTAAACGTCTAGTAGCGAATGGTATTCGAGTAGTTGCTGAAGGGGCGAATATGCCAAGTTCATTAGAAGCTGCTGATTGTTTTGTAGAAGCAGGCGTTTACTACTGTCCAGGAAAAGCAGCCAATGCAGGTGGAGTTGCTGTCTCAGCTTTAGAAATGAGTCAAAACTCTCAACGTTTACAGTGGGAAACCGAAGAAGTAGATGAACGCCTTGATGGAATTATGAAACATATTTATCAGAATTGTCGCGATACAGCAATTGAGCACGGTGCAAAAGATAATTTGATGTTGGGAGCAAATATTGCTGGCTTTGCAAGAGTCGCAGAAGCGATGCTAATTCAAGGTCTTGTCTAGTCAAGTTAGACTTGATAAATTTGTTTAAAAAAAGTAAAGTAGTAGTGTAGTGAAAAAATAAAAAAATGAGGGAGATAATCATGTCACATATTAAATTTGATTATTCAAAAGTTTCATCATTTATTAGAGACCACGAGTTAGCATACATGCAAACACAAGTAACCGCTGCTGATAAAGCATTACGTGAAAAAACAGGCCCGGGAAATGACTTTGTTGGCTGGATTGACTTACCAACAAATTATGACAAAGAAGAATTTGCTCGTGTTAAAGCAGCAGCTGAGAAAATCCAATCTGATTCAGAAGTATTAGTTGTTATTGGTATTGGTGGTTCATACTTGGGTGCACGTGCAGCAATTGAATTCTTACAACACTCATTCTATAACGTTTTACCAAAAGAAGCCCGTAAAACACCGCAAATCGTATTTGCTGGAAATTCAATTTCATCAACTTATTTAGCTGATTTAATTGAGTTGATTGGCGACCGTGATTTCTCTGTTAACGTAATCTCAAAATCAGGAACAACAACAGAGCCTGCGATTGCTTTTCGTGTCTTCAAAGAATTATTAATTAAAAAATATGGTCAAGAAGAAGCAAACAAACGTATTTATGCGACAACAGACCGTGAAAAAGGTGCCGTTAAAGTTGAAGCGGATGCAGCAAACTGGGAAACTTTTGTCATTCCCGATGATGTTGGCGGTCGTTTTACTGTCTTAACACCTGTAGGTTTATTACCAATTGCGGTAAGCGGTGCAGATATCGACGCTTTAATGTCAGGTGCAGCAGATGCCCAAGCAGAATACTCAAATCCTGATTTAACACAAAACCAAGCATACCAATACGCTGCTTTACGTAATATTTTATACCGTAAAGGTAAAGCGATTGAAATCTTAGTTAACTACGAACCTGGCATGCAATATTTCTCCGAATGGTGGAAACAATTATTTGGTGAATCTGAAGGAAAAGACCAAAAAGGAATTTATCCTTCAAGTGCGAACTTCTCAACAGATTTACATTCAGTAGGTCAAACAATTCAAGACGGTACACGTAACGTCTTTGAAACAGTCTTAAAAGTAGAGAATCCTCGTAAATCTGTTTCAATTCCATTACAAGATACAGATCTTGATGGTTTAGGTTACTTAGAAGGTAAAGATGTTGATTTCGTTAACACAAAAGCTTTTGAAGGAACATTACTTGCGCATACTGATGGCGATGTACCAAACTTCTTAGTGAAATTACCTAAAATGGATGCTTATACATTAGGTTACTTAGTCTACTTCTTTGAAATTGCCGTAGGTATTTCAGGTTACTTAAATGGTGTTAACCCATTTGACCAACCAGGAGTAGAAGAATACAAGAAAAATATGTTCGCCTTACTTGGCAAACCAGGTTTTGAAGAGTTAGCAAAAGAATTAAATGAACGCCTATAAATCATAAATAAAATCACCTTTCTCATTTACTATAATAGTGAATGAAGAAAGGTGATTTTTGGTTTAGAATAAGATGAAAATTAAAATAAGTGCAGCTATTGTTTGGAAGAGACCGACGGAAGTTCCATATAAAATAAATCGTGGCCCTTCTTGTAAGAAACGCATCAAATCTAAGCGTAAGCCAATCGCAGCCAAAGCAGTTGTTTCTAGCCAGTTACTAATCAATTTAACATTTTCTGAAACCCAACTTGGAATAGGTAGTAGGCTATTTAAGCAACACAAAATTAAAAATCCGACTAAATACCATGGGAGTGGGAATTTCTTTTTTTGTGTGGCTGTGGTTTGTTCCGTCGTTGAAGGTGCAGCAATTTTAGTGAAAAAATAAACGACTAACGCTAAACACATAATACGCATAATTTTAAACAGCATCGCATATTGGACAATTTCTTCGCTCAGTAAACTAGCACCGGCAACTACTTGTCCAACCGATTGTAACGTACCACCGAGGAGCGCACTGATTGCTAAAGTATCATCACCAAAAAGTCCACGACCGATAAAGGGCAAAGTTAACATCATTACCGTCCCAAGTAAATTAACTAAAGTAATGATTTGACCTTTTTCTTCTTCTTTGGCATGAATACCAGGGGCGATCGATGCAATCGCCGAAGAACCACAAACAGCATTGCCGCCAGCCATTAGTAACGAAGTTGTTTGGTTAAAACCAATCCGTTGACCGATTTTATAAGTGAAGAAAATCGTACCAGTCATAATAAATAAAATATAAAGTAATCCGCGAATCCCCATTTCAGCAATTGTTTGAAAGGTAACGGTCATTCCTAGTAAAACGACAGAAACTTCTAATAAACGACTTTCGGCAAACTTTGTTCCTTTTTGTAGTAATGATTGCTTAAAAACGGTATTTCCTAGAAAAATTCCGAATAAAATAGCGAGTGTCGCCCCACCTAATTGTGGCAAAAAAATAGCGGAGAACTTAGCCAAGGCGGCTACTAGAATGGACAATAGTAGACCTGGTACTATAGTATTTTTGTAACGTGTTAAAAAATTCAATGATACACCTCCAAAAGTTGATACTCTTATTATTAAATAAAGACCATTAAATTGCAACCTACCTTTTATCAAGGTGGGTGACAGTTTAACGGTCGATGTGACTTTTATATAAATTGACTAATAAGATTTGTTCCGTAGACGAGCGCCATACTATAAACAAAAATGGAGGCTGGTTTTCCTAGTAGGATAATCCAAGAAAAAGTTTTTAAAGACATATTGGTTAAGCCCGCAATTAAACAAAGTGCATCATCCGGTGCAAAAGGGAAAAAGATTGCTATTGCAAAAAGCTTATTAAAACGTCCTTGGTTATCGAACCAAGTAATGTATTTATCATACGTTTTTTCATTAATTAAACTTAAAACAAACGGTTTACCGTATTGGCGACCAAGTAAGAAAACGATAATGGAACCAATCACAATACCGATATAGTTATAGAAGAACCCGGCTACCGGACCAAATAATAAGACACCCGCTGCTGTAGAAACGCCTCCAGGAATAACGGGCACAACGACTTGTAAAATTTGGATTAAAATAAAGATAATAGGACCTAATATTATTTTATCGCCAACAATACTTTGCAGAGCGTTGAGATCGTCGAAGAGTCCGATTGAAAAGAAATAGACGGTTAAAGCAACCGAAAAGGCCATTCCAATCAAAGATATGAAATTAATAATCCGTCTGGAAGTTGCAGTACTCATTATAAAAACTCCTTTTTGTTTCATTTGATGATATTATATCCGCTAGTGTTCCAAAAGTCATACGTCTAAGGACCGATTTAATCATTCTTATTAATTTGATTAAACTTTTTGAAAACGAGCAACGATTTTTTCAACCAATGTTGTCATCACAAAACCACCAGCTATTGCTCCAGCCGTAACGGCCACAATCAACATATAGTAAAGACCTTTATCGCCATCGCCAATGACGATTTCACGAACTGCTAGATAAGCGGGCCCTCCAGGCACCAGTGGAACGAGACTTGGAACAATAAAAACGAGCATAGGGATTTTCTTCAAGCGTGAAAAAAAGATGCTCAGACAACCGATTAAAAAAGCTGCTATAAAATTTGAAAAACCTAGTGGGTAATCTGCCTCACGCATAAAAAAATAGACCATCCAGCCAAGACTGCCGATAAGACCACTCGCCAATAACGTTCTCCGTGGGACGTTCGTTAGTACACCGAATGAGACAGTACTCATAAAACTAAATAAAAAATGAATGAGTAACATTATAAAATTCCCCCCATAGTAATCAGAGCTGTCGCAATTCCAACGCCAATTGCAATGGCGATGATAATTGCTTCTGTCCCACGTACGAGTCCGCTGATCATGTGACTCGCTAAAATATCACGAAAAGAATTGGTAATAGCAACGCCCGGAACAAGTGGCATGACAGAACCAATAATAATATTGTCAGCTGAAAAAGCCAATTGCCAATGGACGGCTAGAATGGCAAAAAAGCCAATTCCAAATGCTGCAATAAAATAATCTAGATAAGCGACCTTTAAGAAGTCATGTGCATACGTCTTTAGTAAAAAGCCAAGACAGCCAATTAAGAACGTAGCGATAAAATCCATCCAAGTCCCATTGAAAATCAGCATTAACGTGCTACTCGTAATTCCGGCACAAACAATTTGTAGCCAAAAAGGGAATTGGGGAACTTTTTGATCAACTTTTTTTAAAGCGGTGCATAATTCAGACAAAGTAATCTTATGTGCTGCAAAATCACGAGATAATTGATTCACGGCGACAACTTTTTCTAAGTTATTTGAACGTTCACCAACATTTTCAATTTGTGTATGGTGGCTGTTTTTTAAACTGATAAAAATACCGGTTGCCGTAACATAGCTCACACTGTCGGTTCGACCACAACTATTGGCAATTCGGTTCATCGTATCTTCTACTCGATAAACTTCAGAACCACTTTCCATCATAATTTTCCCAGCCAGCAGGCAAGTTTCTAGTAGTAAATGTTCGGAATTCATTTGTCAGGCTCCTTAAAAATATTTAAGTAAAGGAAGGATTTTCTCCTAAATATGGATAGTGTACTATTTTAAAAGGGGACCGGCAAGAGGAAAAATGACTATAAAAGGTCAGTGGCTTGTTAAAAATAACAGCAGACCGAACTTCTATAATTAAAATACTTTTAATTTGATGTTATTTAAGTTAAAATAACATTAGTAAATAATTTCGGTCTGGGAGGGTTATTATGAGACGCAAAGTTTATACGAAAGATTATATTTTGAAGGCTGCCTATGAGTTAGTTGAAAAAGAAGGTTTTACGAACTTTACCGCGCGCAATGTAGCTAAGAAGATGGGAGTTTCCACACAACCGATTTACCTTGAGTTTGAGAATATGCAAGATTTAAAGACCACATTAATTGAGGACATTTTTACCGAGCTAAAACAAAGTATTTTTGTACAAGAACACACAGGTGACAAATTAGTCGATATTTGTATCAACTACATTGACTTCTCTCAAAAGAAACCGAAACTATTTATATCTTTATTTGTAGATGAATACGGTGGAGGTAAGCAGATGTATGAGACGTCTTACGAACATTTTAAAACAGCGATTAGAGAAGACACTTCATACAACGATTTAACCGAAGAGGATATTTCCGCTTTACATGATGGAACATGGATTACCATTACAGGTGTAGCCTCGTTGATGACTTCAGGAATTTTACAACCAAGTCGTCAACAAATTATTGAAATTATTCAGCATGCAATTGAAGGTATTATTTTGGTCAGAAAATAAAAAATAAAACTGTTTATGCCAAAAGAAAAAGGCGTAAACAGTTTTTTTGTTAGAGTGATAAGTATTTTTCTAAGTAATTCGCTAAGCCATCTTCATTATTATTTTGAGTAGTAACATCATTGGCCACGCCTTTTAATTGTTCTGTACCATTTTTCATTGCTACGCCCCAGCCCGCATATTGTAAAAGTTCTAAGTCGTTATGCTCATCACCAAAAGCAACCACGTCTTTTGTTTTAATTTTTAGTGAATCCGCAATCACAGAAACAGCCATCGCTTTTTGGACCCCTTTAGGGACAATTTCTAAAATAGCGTTCGGTCCACCCCAGGTGCGAACATCAATTTCGTTGTCAAATTGTGATTGTAATGAAGAGGCAACGTTTGCTGCAAATTCATGCTTCGTTTTAATCAGTAAAGACGTTGGATTTGAGGTCAAATTGCGTAATAGGTTGGCTTCAGAAACATTCTCTGAGGCAAAAAACATGCCTTCGAATTGCTCTAAAGTATCAATATAAAAAGTTTTGCGGTTTTCGGCAGCGACAAAATCAAGATTTAGTGCTTCTTTTTGAGCAAGAATTTCAAATGCGATTTCTTTGCTAAGCGAAATTTCACGTTCATATTCCCAAGTTTGACGAGGTTTATGTACTAAGCCACCATTAAAGTTAACCATTGGGGTCTCAAGTTTTAGTTGTTGATAAAAATGGTCACTCATTCGAAATGGGCGGCCAGTGGCGATACTCACATAATGTCCAGCAGCAGTTGCTTTATTCAAGACTTCTGCCGTTCTTGGACTAATTAGTGATTGGCTATTTAAAGTCGTACCATCTAGATCAATTGCGATTAATTTTTTTGTCATATCGTTCTCCTTGCATTTAATTGTTTATCTATGAAAATTTCTTGAAAGCTTGACTTACAGCCTTATTCTAACATAATTTCTTATTTTCACAAGGAGGCTGTTTGTTGTTGACATGAGGAGATCTGTCAAAGTTAGATAAACACGAACATTAATGAATAATTTTCGATTATTTGTTAGCATTCTGTTGAAAAAAAGAAAAATGGGCACTATACTCTTGAATGGTGATACAAATCAGCCGTTTTTTTAAAATAGTCTAAAACAAAAAGTAGGAGTGAATTTTTCATGGAAAAGTTTTTTAAATTGAAGGAGAACAAGACGAGTATTTCAACTGAAGTCGTTGCAGGTGCGACAACTTTCTTTGCAATGAGTTATATTTTATTCGTCAACCCAGCAATTTTGTCAGCTTCAGGAATGCCATTTCAAGCGGTTTTCTTAGCAACGATTATTGCATCTGTTATTGGTACATTGATTATGGGATTGTTTGCCAATGTTCCTTACGCACAAGCACCAGGTATGGGGCTAAACGCGTTCTTTACATTTACGGTTGTCTTTGGTCTAGGTTACTCATGGCAAGAAGCCTTAGCTATGGTCTTCATTTGTGGTCTTATTAATATTTTTATTACGGTAACAAAAATTCGTAAGTTAATTATTCGTGCCATTCCAGAAGGTTTACAAAATGCCATTGGTGGCGGGATTGGTATTTTCGTCGCTTATGTTGGGATTAAAAACGCCAATTTAATCAATTTCTCTGCAAGTGCTCCAGATATTACAGGATCTGTGGTTGAAAATGGTGAGGCAGTTAACGTAAATATCAATGGTGGTATTGTTCCAGCATTAGCAAACTTCAATAATCCAGCTATTTTATTATCCGTGATTGGTTTAGTTTTGATGACAATTTTAGTCGTTATGAATGTTCGCGGTGCGATTTTAATCGGAATTATTGGTACAACTGTTATTGGTGTTTTAATGGGAGTGGTTGATTTAGGAGCAATTGATTGGAAAGCTAATTCATTAAACAATTCGTTTTCTGAGTTAAAAATAACATTTGGGGCTGCTTTTGGTCCAGAGGGAATGCAATCATTGTTCTCAGATGCAGCAAAAATTCCTCAAGTCTTAATGACAATCATTGCGTTTAGTTTATCTGATACTTTTGATACTATTGGTACATTTATCGGGACAGGTCGTCGTACTGGTATTTTCACAAAAGAAGATGAAGAAGCGTTAGAAGACAGCAAAGGTTTTAATACAAAAATGGACCGTGCTTTGTTTGCCGATGCAGTTGCAACATCAATCGGTGCGATCTTTGGAACATCAAACACAACAACTTTTGTCGAGTCAGCAGCCGGAATTGGTGCGGGTGGTCGTACAGGTTTAACATCTGTGGTTGTTGCAGGTTTCTTCCTATTAAGTAGTTTCTTCTCACCGCTAATTGCCGTTGTTCCAGCACAAGCGACAGCGCCAGCTTTAATTTTAGTGGGTGTGATGATGATGGCTTCATTTAAAGATATTAACTGGACTTCATTAGAAGATGCGGTTCCAGCCTTCTTTGCTTCAATCTTTATGGGCTTAGCATATAGTATCTCTTACGGAATTGCTGCAGGATTTATTTTCTATGCAATTGTTAAAGTCGTTAAAGGAAAAGTGAAAGAAATCTCTCCAGTTTTATGGGTTGTCAATTTACTATTCATTTTAAACTTTATTATTTTAGCTTTCCTTGGCTAAAAATAATTACACAAAAGAAACGAAGATCGCTTTTTAAGCGGGACTCGTTTCTTTTTTTGATTGGTTTTTTTATTTAAAATGCGCTATAGTTATAGGGAAAGAGAGGATTCAAATGAAGATTAATTGGAAACGTAACTTATATATTTCTTGGATAGGATGTTTCTTTACTGGTGCCAGTTTTAGTTTGGTGATGCCTTTTATTCCTTTATACATTGAAGAGTTGGGGGCACCAGCTAGTCAAATCAATTTGTTTGCAGGACTATCGATTTCGATTACCGCACTTGCCTCGGCTTTAGTTGCACCAATTTGGGGAAGTTTAGCCGACCGTAAAGGGCGACGTTTGATGATGATTCGAGCAGCAGCTGGAATGACGTTTACGATGGGTGCTTTAGCATTTGTTCCAAACGTTTATTGGCTATTGTTTATGCGTTTTTTAACGGGTGTTTTATCAGGATATATTCCTAACGCAACGGCTTTAATTGCCTATCAGGCACCACGTGAGAAAAGTGGTTGGGCATTAGGAACACTTGCGACTGGTTCAATTGCCGGTAGCTTGATTGGTCCGTTAATGGGTGGTTTGCTAGCTGAATGGCTAGGCATGCAAAATGTATTTATTATTACTGGAATTATTCTAGCGATGACGCTGCTTTTAACAATCTTTTTGGTGAAAGAAAACTTCGAGCCGGTGCCAAAATCCGATGTTATTCCAATTAAAGAAATTTTTGGAAAGATTAATCGACGAGGTGTTTTAATTGGTCTATTTTTCACAACGCTTATTTTACAACTAGGGATGACCAGTATTAGTCCAATCCTTACCTTATATATTCGTGATTTAGGCATCAATACGGGAAATGTCTTGTTCGTTAGTGGCCTGATTGTTTCGATTGCAGGTGTTTCAGCGCTAATTTCCTCGCCATTTTTAGGTCGTCTAGGGGATCGAATTGGCAATCATAAAATTTTATTATTAGGCTTAGTCTTCTCATTTATGTGTTTCGTACCAATGGGCTTTGTAACAGCACCTTGGCAATTGGGCGCCCTACGCTTTTTATTAGGTTTTTCAACTGGAGCCTTAATGCCTTCAATTAATACGTTAATTAGTAAAATTACACCACCAGAAGGCGTTAGCCGTATTTTTAGTTACAACCAAATGTTTAACAGTTTTGGGCAAGTTTTAGGTCCGATGATTGGTTCCGGTGTGGCTCAAGGTTTTGGCTATCCAGCTGTGTTTTTTGCAACGAGCGGTTTTGTCGTGTTGAATCTTTTTATTTCGCTCTTTAATTTCCGCTTTGATCTTCGTAAAAGTAGCATCAATTAAACGAGTAAGCGAGCAAATAAAAAAGGAGCAATGACGATTGTCAAAACTCCTTTTTTATTTATAATATTTCTTAATTTTGTGTTTTTTTAGGTGTAAAGATGGTACCTAAGATAATAACTAGTACTCCACAAATCAAAGAAAAAATTGTCGTTAGTACGAAGTCGTAAGGTTGGCTACTTAAAGCTCCACCTAAAAAACCAACGACTTGTCCAAGGGCAAACGCCCAAAACATTGTCATGATATAGCGCATTAGCGCACCTTCTTTCATTGAATCGCTTAAGTCTCTTTATTTTAGCATAATTTTGTTGATTAGAGAAGATTGATTGTGAAAAGAAGTGTTAATTACTAAATTAAACTAAAGGAGGAAACGATGAACAGTCCACAACTTACGACAATTACCGCATTTTCACTCTTACAGAGTATCGTTAAAATTCCTCAATATATAAAAAAAGCCAAAGCACTTGGCTACAGCCATTTGGGTATTACAGATCGTGGAAATCTTTCAGGTGTACTTGAATTTATAGAACAATGTCAAAAAGAACAAATGAAACCGATTATTGGTTTGCATTTAATGTATTGCACAGAAGATGAGGGACTTTCCTTACCGGTTTATTTGTTTGCGAAAAGCAACCAGGGAGTAAAACAATTAATGGCGTTATCTACTAGGCATGAAATGGGCGAAAAGTTATTTATTAGCGATTTTCCAAAAAGTTCTGAACTTTTTTATATGTTCCCTGACCATGAAAACGAACAGGAATCTTTGACAGAAACCGTCATCGATCAATGGCAACGACAAATCGATTCGGAAGGATTGTATTTTGGCGTGCCTTATAACAAAGGGATTTCTGCTGAGAAGATTCAGTTGTATCGACAAAAAAGGTTAAAACCCTTTGCTTATCATCCTGTAACGTCGTTGGTTGCTGAAGATAGCTTCGCAGTGCGTGTTGCAAAACACATTAAAGAAGGAACCAAAATTGATGATTTACGGACAGAAATTTTTGATTTTCAAGCAGAACATTATCTCGTCTCAGAAGCCGAGTTTGAACAATGGTTTCTCACAAACGATTACGAAGATGCTTTGGCAGGTGCCAAATATGTGGCGGAAACTTGCGATGCAACACTTGAGCTACATCAACGATTGTTACCGCAATTCCCACTAGAAACGGGCACACCCGATGCTTACTTAAAAGAGTTGTGTTTTAAGACGTTAGCCGAGCGTGTTCCAGAATATACAACCGAATACGAAGATCGTTTGCTTTACGAGTTAAAAATTATTCATGAAATGGGTTTTGACGATTATTTTTTAATCGTGTGGGACGTCATGCGTTTTGCCCACGAAAGTAAGATTGTGACGGGGGCTGGACGGGGATCGGCGGCGGGTTCTTTAGTGGCTTATGTTTTATCGATTACCGATGTGGATCCGATTCACTATCACCTTTTATTTGAACGGTTTTTAAATCCTGAAAGAAAAACGATGCCCGATATTGATCTGGATTTTCCAGATAATCGCAGAGAAGAAATGTTAGCCTATGTGCGTGAAAAATACGGACAGGCCCATGTAGCACAAATTGGAACATTTGGAACAATGGCAGCTAAAATGGTTTTACGAGACGTCGGTCGTGTATTTGGTATCTCTCAAAGCGAAAGCAACCGTTGGTCAAAAGCCGTGCCAAAAGGGTTAGGGGTTACCTTACAACAAGCATATGACCAATCGAAAAGTTTGCAAACGCTCGTACAAACAAATGAACGCTATCAAAAAATGTTTCAAGTGGCAAAAGTTTTAGAAGGGCTGCCACGACATATTTCAACCCATGCAGCTGGTGTTGTGATTGCCGATCAAAATTTGATTGATTTAGTTCCATTACAAGCCGGACAATCAGAGTCATGGCTAACCCAATTTACGATGATTGATGTCGAAAAACTTGGATTATTGAAAATGGACTTTTTAGGTTTACGTAACTTAAGTATTATCGATGACGCTTTAAAGGGGATCCGCACGTTGCAACGTGAAGAACTAATTATTAAAAAAGTGCCCTTGGATGATTGCAAAACATTGGAGTTGTTTAAAAAGGGGGATACATCCGGTGTCTTTCAATTTGAATCAGCAGGTATTCGCAAAGTTTTACAAAAAGTTGAGCCGGGTAATATTGAGGAAATCGCGGCAGTGAATGCCTTGTATCGACCAGGACCGATGGAAAATATCGATACATATGTTCGTCGTAAGAAAGGGATAGAAAAAACCGAGTACATTGATGAATCGTTTCGTCCGATTTTAGAAGTAACAAACGGAGTCATTATATATGAAGAGCAAATTATGCAAGTCGCACAGAAAATGGCTGGTTATACATTAGGGCAAGCTGATATTTTGCGACGAGGAATTAGCAAGAAAAAAGCTGAAATCTTAGAAGCGCAACGTCAAAGCTTTATTGAAGGATCACAAGCTAAAGGTCATACGTTAGCAAAAGCCAACGAAGTCTACAATTATATTGAAAAATTTGCCAATTATGGTTTTAACCGCTCACATGCGTTTGCTTACTCCTTTGTGGCCTATCAAATGGCGTATTTAAAAGCACATTATCCAGGTCCTTTTTATAAAGCCTTACTAAAATCTGTCCAAAGTCAACCGACAAAAATACGAGAATACGTGCATGATGCAAAAAAACAAAACATCACTATTTTACCACCGTCAATCAATCAAAGTAACTACGGTTTTCGTTTACATACGGTAGAAGAGATTCGTTTTGGATTTAGCAGTATCAAAGGTTTGCGCCGTGAATTTATCCAAGCAATCCTTGAAGAGCGTCGTGAAAATGGCTATTTTACTTCATTTGAACAATTTCTATACCGTTTGAATGCGCGCAACAGTAAATTATTAAAACAAGACTATTTAAAACCATTAATTTTAGTGGGTGCTTTCGACGAACTTCAAGGAAATCGCCATCACCTGTTTTCGCAATTAGAAGATAAAATTCAAAGTATTTTGTTTAGTGGAGGCAGTTTAGAGTTGCTTTCAATGTTTGAGTTAAAAGAACGAACAATTCCGGAATATCAATTAATTGAACGTTTAGCGTTCGAAGAAGAATATTTAGGAATGTATTTATCAGGCCATCCAAATCGCCAGTTTGATAAAATCTTTAAACGAAAGAAAATTGATTCAATTGCTGAGATGAATGAAAATCAGCATGTGACAATCTTGTTTTATGTTAAAAACGTTAAAGAAATTCGTACAAAAAAGGGTGAAGCAATGGCAATTTTAGAAGGTGATGACGAAAGCGGTGAGAGCAGCGTTACAATCTTTCCAGAAAACTATCGCCAACTCAGAAAAGTAATTGAACAAAATAAAGTTCTCTATATTGAAGGTAAAGCTAAAAGAAATCGATTTAATAATCAATTGCAAATTTTACCAAACGTTGTAGAGTTAGCTGAGCAAGTGGAAGAGAGCATTTCGGATAAAACTTGTTTTATCAAAGTTTTGGCTGAAAAAAATCAAGCTGAAGTTTGGCAAGCTTTTCGTCAAATTATTCAAAAGCATCCTGGCCAGCTACCAATTGTCTTATATTATGTTGAAAATGGTAAAAAAGTATTAGTCGATTCGAACAATTGGCTAGTGGACAATGAGGATGTCTTTATGGAGTTAATGTCGCTTTTCGGCAAAGGTAATATAGTTGTTCGATAGTTTTCAGTAAATTTGCACATGAGTATCTCGCTTTTTGTTTTTTTTTACGATAATCCAAGACTTTTTACTTGATTAATGGTAAAATGCAAGCTGTGGGTAAAGCTTAAAAAGTACTTAAGAGATACTACCAACTTAATAAAACAAATAATAATTAATGAGGTGAATTACAGTATGAAACGCATTGGTATTTTGACAAGTGGTGGAGATGCACCCGGCATGAACGCTGCAATCCGCGCTGTCACACGTAAAGCGATTTATAATGGCCTAGAAGTATTTGGGATTAATTACGGATTTGCTGGCTTAGTAGCGGGTGATATTCGACGTTTGGAAATTGCAGACGTTGGTGATAAAATTCAACGTGGCGGAACATTTTTATATTCTGCGCGTTACCCAGAATTTGCAACTCAAGAGGGACAATTAAAAGGTATTGAACAACTGAAAAAATTTGAAATTGATGGTTTAGTCGTAATCGGTGGCGATGGTTCCTATCATGGAGCGATGGCGTTAACGAAACATGGCTTTCCAGCAATCGCGCTTCCAGGAACGATTGATAATGATATTCCAGGAACGGATTTCACCATTGGTTTTGATACGGCAATTAACACTGTATTGGAGTCATTAGACCGTATTCGTGATACAGCGACTTCTCATGTACGTACTTTCGTAATTGAAGTTATGGGTCGTGATGCAGGTGATATCGCTCTTTGGGCTGGTGTCGCTGGTGGAGCGGATGATATTATTATTCCAGAACATGATTTTGATATGGAATCAGTCGCGAAAAGTATTCGTGAGGGCCGCGATCGAGGTAAAAAACATTGCTTAATTATTTTAGCTGAAGGTGTTATGGGTGGAAACGAATTTGCCGAAAAACTTTCAGAATATGGCGATTTTCACGCGCGTGTATCTATTTTAGGACACGTTGTTCGTGGCGGATCACCCACTGCACGGGATCGTGTGCTTGCAAGTAAATTTGGTGGATACGCTGTCGATTTACTATTAGAAGGTAAGGGCGGCCTTTGTATCGGTATGCTAGAAAATAAAGTGGTAGCAGCAGATATTGTTGACACTTTAGAAAATGGCAAACACCATCCTGATCTATCTTTGTATGAGTTAAATAAAGAAATCTCGTTTTAATTTTTTTACGAATTTAAAAGCGTTAAGCTATTTAAAAATAAATGAATTGGGGTATTTTTTTCATGAAAAAAACAAAAATTGTTAGTACATTAGGTCCAGCAAGTAACTCCGTAGAAATTATCACTCAATTAATTGAATCAGGAGCAAATGTTTTTCGTTTTAACTTCTCTCATGGTGACCATGAAGAGCAATTAGCTCGTATGAATTTAGTTCGTGAAGCAGTAGCAATAACAGGTCAAACAGTTGGTATCTTATTGGATACAAAAGGTGCGGAAATCCGTACAACTGTTCAAGGAACTGAAAATGGTAAAATTGCTTTTGAAATTGGCGACATCGTTCGTATTTCCATGGACGATCAATTAGAGGGTACAAAAGAAAAAATTGCTGTAACTTACCCAGGTTTATATGATGATGCTCACGTTGGTGGACATATTTTATTTGATGATGGTTTAATTGATATGGAAATTATCGAAAAAGATGATGCGAATCGTGAATTAGTAACAAAAGTTTTAAACGCTGGTTTATTAGGATCACGTAAAGGTGTGAATGCGCCGGGTATTTCGATTAGTTTACCAGGAATCACAGAAAAAGATGCAGCAGATATTCGTTTTGGTTTAGAAAATGACATTGACTTCATTGCTGCAAGTTTTGTTCGTAAAGCTCAAGACGTTTTAGAAATTCGTGAAATTTTAGAAGAAATGGATATGAACCATGTTCAAATCATTTCTAAGATCGAATCACAAGAAGGCATCGATAACATCGAAGAAATTATTAAAGTTTCTGACGGTATCATGGTTGCCCGTGGTGACTTAGGTGTGGAAATCCCTGCTGAATTCGTACCGATGGTTCAAAAAGATATCATCAAAAAATGTAATGCTGCTGGTAAAGCCGTAATTACAGCAACTCAAATGTTAGAATCTATGCAACAAAACCCTCGTCCAACACGCGCAGAAGCGTCTGACGTGGCAAATGCAATCTTTGACGGTACAGATGCAACAATGCTTTCTGGTGAATCTGCAAATGGTTCATACCCAGTAGAAGCCGTTGCAACAATGTCTCGTATTGATCAAGAAGCAGAACGTTCAATGCTAAAATTAGGTAGCTACCAAATCAATCAATTTGATAAGGCTGATGTGACTGAAACAATTGGTTTAGCAGTTGCACGTGCAGCAAAAAATTTAGGCGTTAAATGTATCGTAGCTGCAACTGAATCTGGTTATACAGCGAAAATGATTTCTAAATACCGTCCAGATGCGAATATTCTGGCTGTTACATTTGACGAGCGTACAAAACGTAGCTTGACATTAAACTGGGGTGTTCATCCTACAGTTGCGGAAAAACCTTCAACAACGGATGAAATGTTCGATTTAGCTTCTAAAAAAGCAGTTGAGTTAGGTTTTGCAGCGGAAGGTGATTTAATCTTAATTACCGCTGGTGTTCCAGTTGGTGAACGAGGAACAACAAACGTAATGAAGATCCAATTAATTGGTTCTCGTTTAATCGAAGCTCAAGGTGTTGGCGGACGCACTATTGTCGCAAATGCTGTTGTAGCTAAGAATGCTGAAGAAGCGATTGCTAAAGCCAAAGAAGGTATGGTCTTAGTCGTTCCAACTACCGATAAGGATTACTTACCAGCGATCGAAAAAGCAGCAGCATTAGTTGTTGAAGATGGTGGTTTAACCTCTCACGCTGCCGTTGTTGGTATTGCGAAAGATTTACCAGTTGTTGTTGGTGCGAAAGATGCAACAACAATTATCGAAGATGGTGAATTAGTAACGGTTGACTCTCGTCGTGGTATTATTTACCGTGGAGAAGCGACAGCAATCTAATCGTTTAATGATAAAGACAAAAGGGACTGGCGACGCGTCGTCTAGTCCCTTTTGATTGAATATTACTTAACAATTCATAGTCTGAAACAAAATAGTTATTTAAATGTCCGAAAAGTAATTAAGTTTGCTAAAAATCATCGTTTTTATTGATTTTTTCTGATTAAAAAACGACCGTTTGAGGTGTCAAGAAAATTTCATTGACAAAGGAAAATGGGGACTGTATAATAGCTTTTGTTGCTTAGGGGTGATGAAAATGAAATGGTCTTTATTAGAATTAAGAAAGTTCCAAGAAGAACCATTGGTGTTTCAAGAAACATTAGATCTTGAAAGTGAGTTAATTAGTCGGGAAAAAGAAATTATTGCGATTCGTCCAGTTCAAGTCAATGGCTTGATTACTGTTAGTCCAAAAGAATATCTTTTACACTATGCAGTCGATACCGTTATTACACTTCCTTCAACGCGTTCACTTGAACCAGTTGAGGTCCCAATGAAATTTACCGTCGATGAAGTATTCATGACAGCCGAGCAATATCAACAACAGAAAGATTTATTAAAGGAAGAAGAGATTCTTCTTTTAGAAACGCAAACACTTGATTTAAGTGAATCTGTTGCCGATAATATTTTGCTTGAGATTCCATTACAAGTATTGACGGAAGAAGAAAAACAGTCAGAACGATATCCAAGTGGTAATGAATGGACTGTCATTTCTGAAGATCAGTATTTAGAAATGAAAGAATCGCAAGACAAAAATCAAGTCGATCCTCGTCTTGCAAAACTATCTTCTCTTTTTAAAGAGCAAGAGGATAACGCGTAAGATTGGAATAAATTGCAGCCGTTTGGTTGTTTTCATTAACAAGGAGGTGTAGCAAATGGCAGTACCAGCTCGTAAAACTTCGAAAGCGAAGAAAGCAAAACGTCGCACACACTATAAATTATCAATTAACGGTATGAGCGAATGCCCAAACTGTGGCGAAATGAGAAAAAACCATCACGTATGTGGCAACTGTGGACATTACAATGGTAAAGACGTTTCAACAAAAGCATAATCACCTTTTTTGAGAAAGAGTGATATCAAACCTTAGGCTAACCATGGAGCCTAAGGTTTATTTTTTTGTCAAAACTGGATTGTTTTGAAAGCAATAGTTTGATTACCGTCATTTTTGCGCTATAATGACTTATAGTAAAAAATATCTAAATTATTGAGCAGGAGGAACGAAAATGACAAAACAGCAAATTGGTGTTGTCGGAATGGCAGTAATGGGGAGAAACTTAGCCTTGAATATCGAGAGTCGAGGTTATTCTGTTGCTCTATATAATCGGACGGGTTCAAAAACAGAGGAAGTACTTGCTGAAAACCCAGATAAGAATTTATTAGGAACATATACAGTTGAAGAGTTTATTGATTCGATTGAAAAACCTCGCCGTATTGTAATGATGGTTCAGGCTGGACATGGAACGGATGCAACAATCCAATCGTTGTTACCGCACCTAGATAAAGGTGATATTTTAATTGACGGTGGGAATACTTTCTTTGAAGATACGATTCGTCGTAATAATGAATTAGCCAACTCAGGAATTAATTTTATTGGAGCGGGTGTTTCCGGTGGTGAAGAAGGTGCATTAAAAGGTCCTTCAATTATGCCTGGTGGACAAAAAGAAGCTTACGAATTAGTTGCACCAATTTTAGAACAAATTTCAGCTAAAGCAGAAGATGGGACACCGTGTGTCACATATATTGGTGCAGATGGTGCCGGACATTACGTGAAAATGGTCCATAATGGGATTGAATACGGTGATATGCAATTAATTGCAGAATCATATGATTTAATGCAAAACATTTTAGGCTTATCTGTTGATGAAATGGCAGATATCTTTAAAGAGTGGAACGAAGGCGAATTAGATAGTTTCTTAATTGAAATTACTGCTGACATCTTAACGCGCAAAGATGACCTTGGCACTGGTAAACCGGTTGTCGATGTGATTTTAGATGCTGCGGGTAATAAGGGAACTGGGAAATGGACAAGTCAAAGTGCTTTAGACCTAGGTGTGCCATTACCGTTAATTACTGAATCTGTATTTGCTCGTTATATTTCTGCTTATAAAGAAGAACGTGTAGCTGCAAGTCAAGTTTTACCAAAACCAGAAGTTACACCATATACAGGTGATAAAGCAGAACTCGTTGAGAAAATTCGTCAAGCATTGTACTTTAGTAAAATTATGAGTTATGCGCAAGGGTTCGCTCAATTACGTTCAGCTTCCAAAGAACACAATTGGGATTTGCCATTTGGTGAGATTGCAAAAATTTGGCGTGAAGGATGTATCATCCGTGCGCGTTTCTTACAAAAAATTACCGATGCTTATGAAAAAGACAATGATATTGCCAATTTGTTATTAGATGAGTACTTCAGCGATATTACTGCTAATTATCAACAAGCAGTTCGTGATGTGGTCGCTTTGGCGGTACAATCAGGCGTGCCAGTTCCAACATTCTCTTCAGCGATCGCTTACTTCGATTCTTATCGCTCAGATCGTTTACCAGCAAACTTGATCCAAGCACAGCGCGATTATTTCGGAGCTCATACTTATGAGCGTACGGATCGTGAAGGAATCTTCCACTATTCTTGGTATGACGAAAAATAATAATCGTCTTTTTTTCAAAGAGATTCATGTAAACAGCCTTGTTTACACGAATCTCTTTTTTAATTTGGCTTTCCATGGTAAAATCATAATAATATGAGAGTTATTAATGACATTAGAATAGGATGGGTACACTATGGGGAATATTTTGATTATTGAGGATGAGAAAAATTTAGCACGCTTTGTTGATTTAGAGTTAAAACATGAAGGCTATTTTACGGAGGTTCATTATAATGGTCGGACTGGTTTAGATGCTGCACTGAATAAAGAGTGGGATGCAATTTTATTAGATTTAATGTTACCAGAATTAAATGGATTAGAAGTTTGTCGACGTATTCGTCAAACAAAGAATACGCCAATTATCATGATGACCGCGCGCGATTCAGTGATTGATCGTGTTTCAGGTTTAGATCATGGTGCGGATGACTATATTGTCAAACCATTTGCGATTGAAGAATTATTAGCTCGTTTACGTGCATTATTACGCCGAATTGATATTGAAGGTGATAAGAATGTTATTAAGCAAACAACTTTAACTTATCGTGATTTGACGATTGAAAAAGAAAATCGAGTGGTACGTCGTGGCTCAGAGATGATTGAGTTAACCAAACGCGAGTATGAACTACTATTAACATTAATGGAAAATATCAACGTAGTATTAGCGAGAGATGTTCTGTTGAATAAAGTTTGGGGTTATGAAACAGAAGTTGAGACGAATGTTGTTGATGTATACATTCGATACTTGAGAAATAAAATTGATGTTCCTGGGGATGAAAGTTATATTCAAACCGTTCGTGGAACAGGATATGTGATGCGCTCATGAGAAGTCCTCTAAAGGACGAGCGTCGACTTGAAGAACTAAGAAGACCTTCGTTAACATTGAAGTGGACTTTCGCTAGTTCTTTCTTTTTCTTTGTCGTCTTTACCATATTTGCGGTTATTACATACAAATCATCTATTAATTTATATGTTGCAAAAGAAAGAAATGATATTGAAGAAGTGACATATCAAATTGCTTCATTGCTTGCTAATGAAAATGAGCCTTTAGATTTGAAACAAGCATATCGTGCTTTGCGGCTAGGTAGTACCGATGCAATTAAATTAGTTGACATGGATGCTATTCAAGTAGCAGTTGATCCGTTTGTCGCAAAAATAGGAAATCCAGAGTTTAGTTTATTTGTTTACAATTTAGAAAAAGAAGTCGTCTTGAAAACATCTCAAGAAAATATTGCTTTACAACAGACAGATCCAAGTAATGCAACAATAGAAGTGATTAATAATAAAGAAGGCTTCTTACTTGTTCAACCAATTTACTCCAAAGAGATGCGCGAAAAGATTGGTTATATTCAGACCTTCTATGAATTAACGGCTTTTAACCAATTTCAAAAGCGTTTAATGTCGATGTTAATTCTATTGGAAGTTGTCTCGCTTATTCTAAGTAGCATATTAGGATACTTATTAGCTTCCTACTATCTTAAGCCTTTACGACTATTGCGCGACACGATGGAACAAATTCGCAAAAAACCACAAGACGATATTTATATGCCGGAACTTGAAACAAATGATGAGCTTGCAGATTTAGCGGAGATTTTTAATGAGATGCTTGATCGGATGAGATCGTATACGGAACTCCAAGAGCAATTCGTGGAGGATGTCTCTCATGAACTAAGAACACCGGTTGCAGTTATTGAAGGACACTTAAATATGTTGAACCGTTGGGGAAAAGATGACCCAGAGATTTTAGCGGAATCAATTGAAGCTAGTGTGCAAGAAATTACTCGGATGAAAACACTTGTCCAAGAAATGCTTGATTTAACTCGAGCAGAACAAGTTGATGTTCGTCATGGTCATGAGCGTACTAATGCTAAAAGTGTGGTCAACCAAATTGTTAATAATTTCAGAATGATTCATCCAGAGTTTGTTTTTACATTGGATGATGATTTGTATACAGAAAAAATTGTTAAAATCTATCGAAATCATTTCGAACAAATTTTAATTATTATTATGGATAATGCTGTCAAATACTCAACAGATCGAAAAGAAGTCCATGTTTCAATCTCCAGTAACTTAAGAGAATTAGAAATTGCGATACAAGACTTTGGTGAAGGCATCCCAGCAGATGACGTTTCAAAAATATTTCATCGCTTTTATCGAGTGGATAAAGCTCGTGCACGTACAACAGGTAGCAATGGTCTGGGTTTATCCATTGCTAAAAAGCTTATTGATAGTTATAAAGGGAGGATTTATGCAGAAAGCCAGTTAGGGGCAGGAACAATTTTTCGTATCTTTATTCCAATCGTTTCGCTGGATGAGGAGTAAATGCCGAACAATTTCTTTTTTTAGGAACGAAAATATAGCAATCATCGCTTGAATAACCGAACAGATAGAGGTGAACGAGAATTAATATTCACTTCTTTTTGTTTGTCATAAAATAACGAAAATAATAGTTGCTTTTAGAAAGAATAATTGCTATATTAAGTGTTGTTGTAAATCGCTATGAACTTTTAAGAATAAAGTTTTAAAAAGTGGTTGACGATGCAAGATATTAATGATAATATAACAAAGTCGAGTTTGAGAGAAGTGGATAAAGGTTGTTAAAACAACAATTAAAAAACTTTTATAAAACAGTTGACAGCAATAAGAACATTTGTTATTATAACGTAGTTGCTAATAAAGCAAACGAAAATCCGATTAAGATTGTTCGTAAAAAAACTTTTATAAAACAGTTGACAAATAATTGTCAATCAGATATGATGTAAGAGTTGCTAACGCAATAACGTAGACCTTTGAAAACTGAACAAAGCAAGCAAAACAAACAACAAACGTGTAGAATGTTTCTTTATAGAAACAAACATACAACAAGCAAGCGATATGCTAGCAACGTTAATTTATGAGCTTAGCAACCGAAAGGTTGTTTCAACTTTTTTAATGAGAGTTTGATCCTGGCTCAGGACGAACGCTGGCGGCG
>NZ_JBHSGT010000014.1:0-79372 GCF_042654605.1 Enterococcus eurekensis | reverse complement strand
TGCGGCCTAAAATCTATGAAAGCAATGAAAACAAATCTACTTATCACTTGACTTAATACCACAAGACTATTAGTCATCTATTTCTTTTTAAATCATTCGAATATACGGTGTAAAACAAAAAAATCCCTAGTGTTATATTCACACTAGAGACGAGATTTCCCGCGGTACCACTCTGTTTGTTCGTTTACCGAACCCACTTTATCTAATAACGGTAGATGCCGTTTGCTATGCAAATTTCTCAAGGGCGCTTCACTTTTTCTTTTTATCCGGCTTCCACCACCCCGAACTCGCTTTAAAAGACAAAAAAGTTACTTTTCTTGATCAACAATCGAATATTCAATTTAATCACATGAATTATAACAAAGTTTCAGAAAATAAGCTAGCGAATTTCATCATTAATCTTTGTTAGGAAAAACCAAACTTGGATTGGCATTTAAATCCATCTGTGCGAGGTGTTGTTTTTTTAATTCAACATGGGCCGCCGCACCAATCATTGCTGCATTATCGCCACATAATTTTAATGGCGGGAAAATCACTTCGACATCAGATAACTCCTTAGCCACTGCTGCTGTTAAAGCGGAACGTAAGCCCTGATTAGCCGCAACACCGCCTGCAACGATTAATTGCTTAACTGGATATTCTTGACACGCACGAATGGTTTTATTCACTAGAACGTCAATCACACTTGCTTGGAAACTCGCTGCTAAGTCTTCTTTAACTAAAGTTTCACCCCGTTGCTCTGCATTATGTACAAAATTAATAAAAGAGCTTTTCAGTCCACTAAAACTAAAATCAAAATGTGGGTCATGAATCATTGCTCTTGGGAAATGATAAGTATCTTGCCCTTGATGCGCCAACTCGTCAATTTCCTTCCCACTTGGGTATTTTAATCCCAACACGCGACCAACTTTGTCATACGCTTCACCGGCCGCATCATCGCGCGTTTCACCAATAATTTCAAAAGAACCATCTTCGGCCATATAGACCAATTCCGTATGCCCACCACTAACTAAAAGCGCCATTAACGGAAAAATTAATGGTTTCACAAAACGAGCTGCATAAATATGACCCGCCATATGGTTAACTGGAATTAAAGGTAAGTCGTGGGCCCAGGCAAACGATTTAGCCGCCGCAATTCCAATTAACAACGCTCCGACTAAACCCGGTCCTTGTGTTACTGCAACTGCTGACAAGTCCGCCACTTCAACTTGCGCTTCTTCTAACGCTTCTTCAATACAAATCGTAATCTCTTCGACATGGTGCCGACTGGCCACTTCGGGTACAATCCCACCAAAACGCTGATGACTTTTAATTTGCGATGCAATCACATTACTTAATATTTTCGCGCCATCTGCAACAACAGCGACACTTGTTTCATCACAGCTACTTTCAATAGCTAAAATTAATTCTCTCATTTATTCCTAGCCTACCTTACTTTTTTTAACATTAAAACAGCATCCTCAACGGGCGCATGATAGTATTTTTTTCGTATCCCAATTTCTTCGAATCCACTTTTTCGATACGCTTGTTTAGCCGCTTGATTCGATTCACGCACTTCTAAAAAAATAGAGGAGGCCGCTTTTTCATGGGCGAAGCTTGCTAATTGTTCTAGCAACTGTTGGGCAATCCCTTGCTTTTGCTGCGCCGGATGAACGGCCACTTGCATAATCTCGATTTCATCAACAACCAAGTGACAGGCTAAAAAGCCCACAACCTTGTCAGCTTGTTCATCAATAAAATAAAAACTATGAGGCAACTCCAAATCCGCTTCCCATTGCTTTTTTGACCAAGGAGAACCATTTGGATAGCTTTCGTCCGCGATTTGAAAGAGGGTTTCACTTAAAATATCCGGTGTAAAATCATTTTTGTCTTTTATCATAAATACTTCACCATATCAATCGCATCTTCTTGATCTTCGTCATAATAATTTGGTAATACTTTCCTTGAAACATAACCTAAACGCCGGTACAGCCGTTGTGCATCTTGATTACTGCGCCGTACTTCTAACGACATGGTGGCACAATCTAAAGAGTGCGCAAACTTTTCAGATTCCTCTAATAGAAGACTACCTATACCCATCCCTTGAAAATCCGGCGAGACAGCGATGTTTGTAATATGCCCATCCGTCAAAAAAACACGCACGCCCATAAACGCAATCACTTGTTCTTCAAACAGCACCCCCAAATAAAGATGCGAATAACGTGAATACAACTCGGCCAAAAAGGCACTACGCATCCATGGCGTTTCCCCTTGATAGACTTTGCGCTGTAAATCCAGCAAACTTTTAATATCACCAATGTCTAGCTGACGAATCGTAAACGTTCGCTCTTGAATTTTTACGACTTTTGGTTGGTAATGTTTGCGAAAATTTTTAAAAATAGCTAATTGAAAAATATTAAACTTTTTCCACATAACTTTCCACTCTCACTTGTTGAGGCTGAGTTGCTAACCAATTTTCTTCGGCTTCAACTAATTTTAAATATTCAGGTAAAAAACCATGAATATTAGCAACGGGTTGCTCTTTTGCACCTAAACTTGCCAAAGTAACCCCGTTTGCATAATTCCATTCGGGGATTTGATTAATAGCTACTTCTGAAAACGCTGAAACTAGATCTTCATGAAAAACTTGAACATCTTCACCAACGAAATAAACATCTTGATCCGCCAATTTTTCTATTAAGTCTGATAAAGCTAAATGTTGATCAGGTAATACATTGACTAACTCACCTGATTGCCATTCATAAGCACCCGCATAAACATTTTTACGACGAGCATTAAATAATGGCACAATCCAACCTTTTTGCCCTATACAATTTGCAGCAATGACTTTTAAACTAGACACGCCAACCAATTCCGTTTTTAAAGTGTCAGCTAGTGTTTTGGCTGCCGTAACGCCAATTCTTAAGCCTGTGTATGATCCTGGGCCTTGAGCGACGACAATTCGTTCAAAGTCTTTTGGTTTTAACCCAACTTTTTTCGTCATTAATTCAATTGCTGGCATTAGAGTCACACTATGATTTTTGTTAATCGTTGTTTGAATTTGACCTAGCACTTGCTGACCGTCCATGATTCCTACTGCAAGTGTTTGATTTGATGTATCGACTGCTAAAATTTTCATTGATTTTCCCTACCTTTACAGATTCCAGTTCATTTTACCACAAAATGAAAGTCAGTGACAGATGCGAGTTTCCCATCTAAAAACCGCACATCTTAAGAAAAAATTTAGAAATTAAAAAAACAATTTAAACTCTCGCTAAGGATAAATTCAAATAGTTTCAATCATAAATCCTGCGTTTTTGTGATATTTTAAATCATACGAATAGTTGTTTGAACAATGTGTTATCCTTTTAAAAACAAATTAACAACAGATTTTGAAAACCTTTCACAAATTGGGATGTTTTTAAAAAATAACGAATCTTCTACCAAATATAAAAAAAGATATTTTTGACTGTATCTATCTTTTTACACACTTTATCAGTAATGTTAAGCTTGGTGTATCAATAAATCACAGGGATTCTTTTTAACGCTCTTATTATTATTTTCCTGGGTTTAAAAATTTAAAGGAGATGAAGGAAATGGGTTTACTATGGTCATTAATTGTCGGAGGCGTTATTGGTGCAATTGCTGGAGCGATTACGAATAAAGGTGGATCAATGGGAATTATCGCAAACGTGATTGCCGGTTTAATTGGTTCTGCTATCGGACAATCATTGTTAGGAAGTTGGGGTCCAAGCTTAGCTGGAATGGCGATTGTTCCATCCATTATCGGTGCTATTATTTTAGTTGCAGTGGTCTCTTTCTTCTTTGGTCGCAGCAAAGTATAATTATCGACACATCAAAAAAATCGCATCTTAGGATGCGATTTTTTTATTTTCCTATTTTTCATTACTACGGGTAGAATCTCTTAAAATAAGTTCGGTACCGACCGTAATTTTTCGTGCGACTGGTGACTCTTCTTGAATGAGCTCAAGGAGAGTCGATACAGCCAATTCCCCCATCCATTCCGTATAAACTTTCACTGATGACAATGCGGGTGAAACATATTTAGCTACACTCACGTCATTAAAACCAATTACTGAAATATCTTCTGGAATTTTTAAACCCTGTGCTTGAATGGCACGCATCGCACCGATTGCTAACGCATCACTTGAAGCAAAAAATGCCGTTGGATATGACGTATGAGTTGTAAGGAATTGTTGCATCTGATGAAAGCCATCATCAATCGTAAAAGCACCTTTTAAATGATAGGCTTCATCGAACAATTTCAATCGAACGAGAGAATCTCGAAAAGCTAAAAAGCGTGGATCTTCAATTTCATACTGATTTTCTTTCGTATATTCAACCCCTGAAAGGATGCCAATTTTATGGTGTTTTTCTTTAATTAGTTGGTCGATGACTAATTGAACGCCCTGCGTAAAATCAACAACTAAAGAGTTTTGTCCTAATGATAAACCATCAAAGTCAACAAAGAGTAATTCGCCTGGTAAACGAGTCAACTGCTTGATTTCACGTTGATCAAATTTACCTAAAGCAATCGTTCCTTGTGTCTCCGTATCTGAAAGTTCCGTCATTTGCTCTTTAATCAAACGAATATTCAGCTCTTCCGCTTTTTTTTCAATCCCTAGACGAATCGCTAAGTAATATAAATCGGCTAACTCTTCCTCGCTATCGTACCATTGAACTAGGCGTAAAACAGCCGATTCACGACGTTTATTTTTGTGTTTCGTATAATTCAAGGCTTCTGCAATTTCAAAAACTTTTTTCTCCGTTTCCTTACTCACCGAAAGCTCTGGATCATAGTTTAAAACACGTGAAACAGTTGCCGGAGAAACTCCGGCTTTTTTTGCAATGTCTTTAATTGTTGCCATGCGTTTCTCCTCCTGATTTTACAAACTGTTAATGAAGGCCATAAAGCCTGCTTGACCGACTGCATCGCGTTTGAAGACACCTGCGTCTTCTAAAACACGTGCAAAAATCAAACCAACTTCTTGTTGAACAATTTCTTGAACATTTTCAGCTGTGAATGTGTAACACTCTTTCATCTGATTAGCCCAAGGAAGATGGTATTCAGCAATCGCATTTTCTTCACCTAGGACATACTGCTCCACTTCAACTAGTTCTTTTTCAAGACGTGGTGGTAAAACCGCCAAGCCCATGACTTCGATTAAGCCGATGTTTTCTTTTTTAATATGTTGAACATCTTGATGCGGATGGAAAATCCCATCTGGATGTTCTTCAGACACATTGTTGTCACGTAATACGAGATCGATTTCAAACAAATCGCCTTGGCGACGCGCAATTGGTGTCACGGTATGATGTGGCATACCATCTTTGCTAAAAGCTACAATCGAAAGTTCTGGCGCAGAATAATTTTGCCATTTAGTTAAAATATATTCCGAAGCATCAACTAAAGCTTTTTTATTGGCACTTTGTAAACGAATGACTGACATTGGCCACTTCACGATTCCCGCCGTTACAGCATCAAATCCTGGAATGGTAAATGAGGTTTCGATTGGTGCTCTTTCCATTGCAAATTGATATTTACCTGCTTGATAATGATCATGCGATAAAATCGAGCCGCCGACAATTGGTAAGTCAGCATTCGAACCAACAAAATAATGTGGTAACACTTCAACAATTGTTGTTAAACGTTCAAATGTTTGACGACTAATTTTCATTGGGCGGTGTTCTTCTGATAAGATAATCGAATGCTCATTGTAATAAGCATAAGGTGAATATTGGAAGCCCCACGCTTCGCCATCTAAATTCATACGAACCAAGCGATGATTGGTCCGAGCAGGATAATTCATCCGACCTTTATAGCCTTCATTTTCCATACAAAGCATGCATTTTGGATAATTAACAGCTGTCATATTTTTTTGAGCAGCAATTTCTTTTGGATCTTTTTCTGGTTTTGATAAATTGATTGTGATATCCAATGCCCCATATTCGGTTTCAATCGGAAAAACAATATTTTTAGCAATCGCACGCGTTTTGATGTAGTCATTTTTTTGACATAAATCAAAGAAATAATCGGTCGCTTGTTCAGGTGATTTTTCGTAATGTTGGGCAAAAAAGGCATTTACGACAGATGGTGGTGGCGTTAACAAATCCATCAATTCACCTTCTAAAATCTCCGTTTCAGCCAGGGATTCACCGATCACTTGATTTTCTTTTGCTTTTGCGACTAAGACATCCATTAGTTCAATAGGCAAAACGTCAACTGGTTGAACAACATACGTCTCAAGAGCTGCTTCACCAATCATTCCCAGAACGCGGTTTTGTAAATAAATCCGATCCATCTCCATCCAACCACCCGATTGGATGCCACAAGTAATAAAATCGGCAATAACTTGACTAATACTCATTTCAAAAACTCCTAATCTTGATAACCATTCGGATGACTGACATGCCAATTCCACGCAGTTTCAATAATTTTTTTAACATCTGTATACTCTGGTTTCCAACCTAAAACTTCACTTGCTTTTGCACTTGAAGCGACTAATGAACTTGGGTCACCCGCACGTCTTGGTGCAACAATCGCTGGAATTTTTTTACCCGTTACTTCACGCGCAGCATCAAGCATTTCTTTAACTGAATAACCGTTGTTGCTACCTAGATTGAAGACATTGCTTTCATTACCGGCTTCCAAATATTCTAGCGCTAAAATATGTGCCGCAATTAAATCTTCGACATGTACATAATCACGAATACATGTACCATCTGGCGTATCATAATCATCACCAAAAATAGATAAAGCTTCTCTTTGACCAAGCGCTACTTGTAAGATAATTGGTACTAAATGTGTTTCAGGCGTATGGTCCTCACCGATGGTCGCATCGCGTTTGGCACCTGCCACGTTGAAATAACGTAAAGCAACGTACTTCATCCCGTAAGCATTGTCACACCATTTCATCATTTTTTCCATCATTAACTTGCTTTCACCATAAGGGTTTTTCGGATTTGTTGGCGTTATTTCAACAATCGGGCTTACTTCTGGCTCACCGTAAGTTGCGGCAGTTGATGAGAAGACAATGTTCTTAACATCAAAGGCTTCCATTACTTCTAAAACAATTTGCATCCCATAAACGTTATTGTTAAAGTACTTCAACGGTTTTTCAACGGATTCACCCACTAGTGAGCTCGCCGCAAAGTGAATCACGCCTTCAATTGCTTCTTTTTCAAAAACGCTCGTTACAAATGCTTTGTCACGAATATCGCCTTCATAAAACGTTGCTTCTTTATGAACTGCTGCACGATGTCCTGTTAATAAATTATCGATCACAACAACCTTATATCCTTTATTGATTAATTGATCAACGGCATGCGAACCAATGTAACCTGCACCACCTAAAACTAAAATTGACATTTTATTCACCCTTATCTTTTTTATTTTTAAAGTTTTCTTGCACCATCATCAATACTTGCTTGATAAATATCCGTTGCGTAACCAATTTTTTCTAAATACTCTTTAGAAACAGCTTCCACAAAATTATCCCAGTCATTTGCTTTCACTAAAGCAATCGCACAGCCACCAAAACCAGCACCGGTCATACGTGCTCCTAACACACTTGGATGCGCTTGAGCAGCAGTAACTAACGTGTCTAATTCAATCCCTGTTACTTCATAATCATCTTTCAGTGACGCATGCGAAGCGTTTAGTAATAAACCAAACTCTGATAAATCACCGGCTTGCAAGGCTTTTTTAGCTTTTAATGTCCGTTGGTTTTCAGTCACTGCATGTTTCGCACGACGGATTAATGTTTCATCGCCAATCAATTCAGTGTTACCAAAGAATGTTTCTTCATCTAGCGCACCTAATGAATCAATGCTTAATTTTATTTGTAAACGACGAAGCGCTTCTTCACATTCACTACGACGTTCATTGTATTTTGAATCTGCTAATTCACGACGTTTATTGGTATTCATAATTGCTACGACATATTCACCAAACTCAGCTGGTACCACTTCATATTCTAAAGTATTTGTATCTAATAATAAAGCGTGGTCTTTTTTACCCATACCAATCGCAAATTGATCCATAATTCCTGAATTGACACCAATAAAGGCATTCTCTACTTTTTTACCTGTTTTAACGATGTCTAACATTTCAACGTCTAGGTTGAATAAATCACGCAAAATTACGCCTGTTAACATTTCAATGGAAGCCGAAGATGATAGACCCGCGCCGTTTGGAATATTGCCATAAAAGACCATTTCAAAACCAGAATCAATCACATAACCTGCTTCTTTCAAGTAACGAACCATGCCTTTTGGATAGTTTGTCCAGTCATGCGCTTTGTCATAGTCTAGCTCATCAATTGAAAATTCAATAATGCCTTTTTCAGGGAAGTTTTCTGAGTATAAACGAATTTGATTGTCTTCACGTTTTTTTGCTAAACCAAATGTTCCAATCGTAATACTTGCTGGAAAAACATAACCACCATTGTAATCTGTGTGTTCCCCAATTAAATTAATCCGTCCAGGTGCGAAATATTCGCCAGTAGCCGCCTCGCCAAACTTCTCTTTAAAAATTGCTTGTAAGTCTTTTTCCATCATAAACGCTCCTTTATTTTTCTTAGTAAATTTATTATAAAACATTTAGTAAATATTTACAATTATTTTTACCTTAAAATTTCAATCGTTTTCACTTCCCAAAAATAGAAAAATGCTTCATAATATAATTAGAAATAAAAGTGAGGTGAAAGAACAATGAAAAAATTTCTCTCTGGTTTTGTAGTTGGTTCTTTAATTACAACTGCAGCAACCGTTAGCTTAGTTACTGCCATCAAAAAAACAGTTATTGATCCAATCGAGGAAAAAGAAGCGATTCAAGATGAAAATCGTCGAAAAGCACATCGTAAAAGTTTTGCACGATAAAAAAACGTTGGAATTCTCTTAGTTAAGAGTGTTCCAACGTTTTTATTAATTAGAAGACTTTCTTTTGCTTTGTTTTACCAGACCAATCACTGTAACCCGTTTTTAAAATATAAATATTTGTATAGCCTTGTTTACGTAATTTATTTGCCGCACGAACACTTAACGTTTTCGTATTGTCATATAAATAAATTGGTAAATCTTTACGAATACCACCAACTGATTGCGCAAACGTTGTGTAAGGAATATTACGTGCTCCTAAAATGTGACCTGCATCAAATTCATTTTTTTCGCGAACATCAATCACTTGTGCACGGCGCATTCCTTCTTTGAACTCTTCTTCTGTAATAATCGTTGCTGATTTTTTCCCCATATAATAGTAAAATAACCAGTTTAATCCGAAGAATAATAAAATTGACGCTAATATTACGTTTAACCACACTAAAAATCCCATTTAAAAATCGACCTTCCTAATCTAAAAGTTGTAATGCTAATGATGCTGCTCCGATAACACCCGCATCATTCCCTAATTGTGCTAATTTAATTACCGTACTTTCATTGACTTGTGGGAAAGTGAATTGGAAGAAATATTTTTCAACACGACTACGTAAGAACTCGCCTGCCGCACTTACCCCTCCACCTAAAACAATACTAGAAGGATTCAATGTATTCCCTAAGTTCCCACATGCTAAACCTAAATAGAAACAAACTTTATCGACAACTAATACGGCTAATGCATCGTCTGCTTGCGCTAAGTCAAAAATGTCTTTACTTGAAACATCTTGGCCGTCGTCTAAACGTTTTTTCAATTCAGAATCGCCAGCATATTCTTCTGCTAATTGACGCGCAACACGAACGACACCCGTTGCACTTGAGACTGTCTCTAAACAACCAACTTTGCCACAAGTACATTCAAAACCATAAGGATCAACAGTAATATGCCCAATCTCACCGGCACAGCCAGCTACACCATGAAGTAGTGTATTTTCCATAATAATACCGCCACCCACACCGGTGCCTAAAGTAATGAAAATCACATCTGGATTGTTATCGCCAGCCCCTTGCCATCGTTCGCCTAATGCCGCAACATTTGCGTCGTTATCAAGAACAAAAGGAATACCTGTACCTTCTTCGATTTGTTGGCGAATCGGTTGCACTGTTTTCCAGTTTAAATTGTAAGCTCCAACAACAGTTCCCGCTGTACGATCAACACTACCTGGTGTTCCCATACCAATTCCGATAAAGTCTTCTGCTTTTAAGTTATATAAATCCAAATGATGATTGATTGACTCAATAATATCTGGAACGATGTGTGAACCTTCATCCAATATATTTGTTTGAATACTCCATTTTTGTTGAATTTCACCTTCTTGCGTTAAAATCGCAAACTTGGCTGTTGTGCCACCTAAATCAATACCGATAATTTTCTTTGTTGACATCATAAATCCTCCCTCATCAATTCCACTCTATGTTCTCTTTTTAATATTGCCCATGCTTTTAAGTAAGTTGGTTGATCAATGAGATGATTATCGAATAGTTGTTTAACTTCTTGTGACATCAACTCAATATCATAAATACGCTTACCGACATAAATGATAATTCCAAACCGTTTTAATAACTGTTGGACATCGTATAAACTTTCCATATTTAAAAACACTTCCTACATTATACTAGTAATTGCCCTTTTTTGAAACCATGTAATGAAGATTCACATAACATTCTTATACGGATATTACGACGAAATTTTGTAAACCTTGCACGAAAATAGCTCTTGACAATTTATCAAAATACATTGAACTTTCTTAAGCCATAGACGAAACAAAAACCTACAAGAAAGACTAAAATCATCCCTGAAATAATTCGGGTATGAATTGAATATCCTTTGATTGATTTCACAGGTAATGCTACGATATTCCCCATTAAAATCCCGCCAAGCAATCCGCCGAGATGACCATAAAAGTCGATCGTTTGGTCAAACATGCCAAACAAGAAATTCAAACCAATAAATAACGCAAATTGTCTTACCATTGCTTGAATTGCTGGATTGTTTTTAAAATGAAAGCCCAATACAATAAATGCGCCAAACATCCCAAAAAGGCCCGTACTTGCACCAACAGACTGTGTCCGAACATCATTAAAAGCAAAACTTAGTAAATTTCCTGCGACCCCACTCATTAAATAAATCGCAAAAAAGCGCCAATGTCCATAAATCGCTTCTACTTGCTGTCCCATGTAATAGAGTATGACAGAGTTAACAGCAAAATGCATCAAACCAAAATGAATAAATAACGGCGTAATAAAGCGCCAATATTCATGATTCAATACAATCGCAGCACCGAACATTGATCCTCGAAATTCAATCATTAAGCCTGGTAATAAAAACGCGACTAGAAAAACGGCGGTTTGAATGGCTAAAAAAACCAAAGTAATATATGGCTGTGATTTCCAGTTTCTTAGCTTCATTTTTCAACCTCCACTTCTTTGACGAAATCAGTATAAATATGCCCAACAGGAATATCGAATACGTCCACTTCCCAATTATTATTAATCTGCTCCGCAAAAACCATCGAACAAGTCTGCCCTTCATAATCAGCCAAGTAACGATCATAAAAACCGCCACCAAAACCTATCCGATAACCTTCTGACGAGAAAAGCAAACCAGGAACAACAATTAAATCAATTGCTGTTTTTTCAATCAGCAACTCACTTACCGGCTCTTCCACACCAAATTTTGTCACAACATACTGACTTGCAGCGTGCACTTCATAAAAAGCTAAGCGACGATTCGGTAACGATTTCGGAACAACGACACTTTTTCCTTGCGCAAAAGCTTTCTTTGCAATTTTATTTGTGTCAAACTCAAAATCCAACGGTCTGACTAACGCAATCGTTTCTGCTTCTTTCCATTCTTTCGATGCAAAAAACAAAGATAAGACAATTGATTCTTTTTCTGCCTTTTTCTTTGGATGGCTAGCTATTTTTTTTAATTGTTGAATTGCCTTTTGACGGCTCATTTCTTTATTCATTGCTTCACACTCCTAAAAGAAATAGTACCTAAATTTCTATAGAATAGCAAACAGAATTGTTGTGAGGAAAGTGTGAAGATTTTTCCTTGTTAGACGGAATACGCCTTAATAGACAAAACGCTTCCGATTCGTTACCATTTAATGAAATAACTAATAAAGGAGAAAACAAATGCGACTTTGGCACGAACAACTCATTCCAAGCTTACCACGACAACAACTTCTCGGACAACATCGTGAATGTTGTGCCTTACGTGGAAACGGTTGGAATAAAAATCACGCAACAGTTAACTATGTTTTTAAATACTCACCCTATAAACTTTTCCAATACCATGAATTAATTATGCAAGAGATGCAGCGACGCGGCTATCAGCCCGCTGAAATTTGGTACAATCCGTTGTACCGCGGATTAAAATGTCCAAGCTATGATTCACTAGAAATTGTACCATTAACCCAACCGATTTATCCAGAACATGAAATGGACTATTTGCAAGAATGCTTAGAGAATTTAAGAGCAAAAGGAATTGAAATTTAGTCGACTGTATACATCGTGACCGTAACCGTCCTCCTGCAGGTGATGCGCTCAATTTTATCTGACAATATTTGACTACCTTCATGTCAACAAAAAGGACTTATTTGGTATAATTAGAATAAAAATTAAGCGAATGAATCATTCGATAATAAAAAGGAGAATTTAAAGGATGCAAAATATGATTGAGGTCGTAGGAATGGCTTACACCGATGCCTACCGTATACTTAGGAACGCCGTTGTGGACCGGGATGGCCCTGCAAATTGGAATAATAACGGCTACCATTATCACAATATCGAACTCGTATTAATTCCCGAACCAGAAAACCCTTACGATCAAAATGCGATTGCCGTATACTCCGAATACCCCACGCCGGCAAATGCTAAAATCAAAAGAAGTGGTCGAATCGGTTATTTACCAAGAAATTCTGGTGTTGAGATTGTTGAACGAACCTTGGTCAACGCCGTTATCAAAGAAGGTTTTAAAAATATCTATGTGAAAATTGATGCTTCAGATTTCATAGATGAGACAGCAGCTTATAAGGATTTTGACGAGGAATTAGAAAATGATTCCTATCAAGATTTTGAAGAACAAAGAAGCAATCAATATTATTATAAAACACGCGTCAATAAATTCATCTTTGCCTTTTTAGCACTCTTTTTCGGCTTTTTCGGGATTCAGTGGTTTTACGCTAAACAATATAGCAAAGGTTTATGGTATTTAGTATTATGTTTGACAACCATACCGATGTTTCTTGGTTGGTATCAAGGAATCAAAGCCTTATTAACCAAAACAGATGATAGCTATTTGATTGAAGTATAAGTGAACAAAGCCAATCGATACGATGATAAGTATCAATTGGCTTTGTTCTTTTATGATCCTGTTAACTAATTGTTTGCTACCACTAAGAATTCATAAAGCAACTATTTAAATAAAGAGACCTTTTATTCTTGAACATATTCCATCATCGTTTCAATATCTTCTTCTCCCACATTGCCCGCAAAATTTCTTGTCGCTAAAGAAACCGTTCCTTGATCATTGTAAAAAAGATACATCAAATCGCCATCGAGGGATTCAAAAACTTTTTCTGTAACTTGATTCTCTTGATAATTGCTTAATTTTAATTGCGTATTCACTTTTACTACCCGTTTATTTTCTGATGAACCAGGCCCACCAAAAAGCGTAATTTCTTTTGTCGGAATGTTTGCCACATCCAGCTGATAGATTGACCGTAAGACTCGTTCATTAAAATCTTCGCCTCGATTATATATATTTAAATACACTTGCGATGAATCCATTGAAATTCCAATAGCTGGTGGCGCATTCACACCACTACTAACAAAAAGCAACTGATTCTCTTCGCCCTCTCCTACCAATAAATCATTCAATTCGACACTGTATGGATACTCTTGACTACTGGACATTTCCGAAATTTGCGCCCGACCTGATGTACTTTCCACTAAAGAACTTTCTTGCACTTCTTCCGATGATTCTTGTGACATAGAAGATGAACTTTCAACTGACTCAACAGGTACTTTCGAACAAGCGTTTAATAGCGCGATTCCTAAAATAAACAAATAGAACTTTTTCATATTAGCCACACTCCAAAAGTTTTTTTGTTCCTACAAATTAATTGTATCACAAAGACTCAAATAACTACACATACTCATCCCAATCCTCTTATACATATGATAAAATATGTTATAAGCAAAAAATTGATAGATACTTTTAACTTAAAAAATAATGAAAGTAGGTAATTTCTGTATTTGTTCAGCACTTATTTTTTTAAAATGTCGCCAATTTGGAGGTCAAAGACTTCCCAAAAAACAAAAAAAGAGCCACAAACCTTGATATACAAGGCTTATGACTACGACTAAACGTTAATTATTTAGTTTCACGGTGTAAAGTAACTTTTCTTTCACGTGGGCAATATTTTTGTTTTTCTAAACGATCCGGAGTGTTACGTTTACTTTTGCTTGTTAGGTAGTTACGTTCTTTACAAGAAGTACATTCTAAAGTGATGTTTACGCGCATGATTTTCCCTCCCATACATTACAGAATTCTCTAAGTCATTTCTCAGACTTGATTATAATATCATGTTTCAATCTTAATTGCTAGTCTTTTTCTGTTTTTTGTTAAGTATTTTTACTTGACGAAAAGGAGTCCTCCATCAAGTATTGGCGGACTCCTTTTCGTCGTTTATTTTAGAACTCAGACCAATCGTCTTCTTTTTCTTTTGCTGCTTCGTCTTTAGTTTTCTTTTTCTCATTGTTTTTTGCTGTAAAAAAGTAATACAAGGCATAAACAAATCCGAGAATTAAAAGAATTCTAAAAATAAAAAAGGTCATTTTTATTCACCTTCTTTAACGATGGCATTCGCTCCGTTAACTGTAACCCATCCGTGTTCTTTACGGGCTTGTGCTTCTTCGTATTTAATCAAGTTTTCTGTAACTGACTCAGCAATTTTACGGTTTGCTTCGGCTTCGGCTTCTGCTTGTTTTGTTGTTTCATATGCTTTGGCGTCTGCTTGTGTTTTCTTGGTTTCAGCATCTAATTTTGCTTTTTCATTTTCTTGTCCAGATAACACAATTGCATCGATTGATTTTTGTGTTTCCGCATCAATTTCAGGTACGCCCACGGTTACGTCTTCAACGACAAAACCTTTTATTTCGACTGCTTTTGAAAAGTTGTCAAGTAATTGTCCTTCCGCTTCTGATGATTTACCTGATAAAATATCTAAAATCGTATATTGTGAATACACATCACGTGCTTCTTTTTGTAATTTTGATTTTAACCAACCTTCTTCAATGTCGTTTGAAGTGATGTTACCGAATTCTTTGTACATTGCTGAAGTTTTTGTTGGATCAATTTTATAGTCATATTTAATGCTGACTGATGTTTTTTTACCATCAGAAGTTGCAATTGAAACACCCTCTGCTTGGATAGTTTGTAAACGAATTGGGTATTGTGTAACTTTATCTAGTCCGACAAATTTAATCCCTTGTCCTAAAGTTTCATCTCGGACACCGCCGTTAATTGAGTAACGCACACCTACATATCCATTTTCAATTTTTTCAAAAAAGATAAATCCTCCGACTAACGCAATTACGATAACCAAGATTCCGATGATACTTGATTTAATCATTGTTCCAGTGTTTTTTTTCATTCCTTGTCCTACTTTCTTGTATGAATTCATACCAACTTATTATACGGTTCTTTTCATCAGATTCCAAATTTATTTCTTAATTATTTTTAAAACATTCGTCAATTTTCTGTATTTTTTCAGAAAACGTGTTATGATTAACTCAATACGTCAGATATTTTTATGCAATATTTTTAATTTTCTTTTAAAGAAATTTATTCAACACTGGCGCAACTAAAGGGTTGCAAGGATGTATTAGTGGTTAGGGAATACATCGTATAAATGAGAAAGAGTTAAACATTCGTAATAGTCATGATCCAACTTTAAAATATTAATATTATACGTTAGATAGCCTTCTCTTTAGAAAAAAGAGAGGGCTATCGTCCATTCTAGGACTATTCAATTAACGCTAAATCATAAATGGTGTAATCACAACGATAAATGAACAAATACTCGCCATCAATTAATAAACCCGTACTTTTAGGTACATCTGTTTTATAAAGTGAAACATGATCCCCTGCATATGTTGCTAAAGGTGTTCCGTTTTGACTACGAATTAAGACAACCTTTTTCTTTCCATCAAATGAATTGCGTTTTTCATTAACCATAGAATTCAAAATCGGAATGCCACGCTGGATATTTTCAGTATCAACCGTCTGTGTATATTCTTCAAAAACGTTCTCGAGTCCTGTTTCAGCGATAATCATCGACGACCCAACGTGGTGCATCTCTTTTGTCCCCACACTAATTTTGATTACCGAAGAGTCTTTACTCTCCTCATTCGTATCAAAGGTTTCATCGCGTTCGATTAAAATTGATTTCCCCGTAATTTTATCAATGACCTGACTACTTTCATCATATGTTTGAATCGTCATTTCTAATCCTTTAAAACTTTCCTCGAATCCCTTAAACCACATTCGAATATCTTGACAGCCGGCCAAACTGACAGCAAAAACACTCAACGTTAGACCAAAAATTATTTTCTTCAGATGTTTTTTCATTTTAAATCACTCCCTTTTTGTTCTTGTTTGACTACCAAAATCATAACAAGTTTTTGGATAAAAAAACACGTACTTAAGACGGATATTTTTAGAAATACATTTAATAACAATTCCTTTTTAACGTAATTCAAAAAATACTAAATGAAGCAAATTAACACTTTCTTAATCTATTGAAATCCCTTTATCCTTTGATAATAAAACATTCATCAGGTATCTAAATCATGAACCTTTAAAATTGAGAGAAAAATATTGACGGTTTTAAAATTAATATGCTATAGTAATAGTACGGAATTTCGTTATTAACGTTAAGTTGCCTTTCATCAACTTTTAGAAAGGAGAATGCTATATGACATTCTATAACAATCAAATGGAATACCGTGTGACACTAAACACTGAATTAAACCTATTCGTTGTTTTTGACAAACGTGATGAAAATCATTTTGCCACAGGTAAAACCATTGAAGAAGCAGTACAAGAATTATCAAAACAAGTATAAGGAGAGCGAGTCTTCCATGGACGAACATTCGAGTACAACAAAATAGCACCTACTGAAATCAAAACGGTAGGTGCTATTTTTGTATTGTTTTTTAATTTTTAGCCTCGAGATCAGACTTGTTTTTAGCAAGCGCTTGGTCAATTGGATATTTCTGAGCATTTTTAACTAACTTTTTGTTAATAATTTCTTCCACATCAAAGTTAAGATTATCGGACATCATCAACGAATAAACGCTTCTTTTAATCATTCGCGCTTCGTCACGAAACTTGTTAATATCTTGAATAATTCTCTCCTTATTTAACTTATTTTTGTATCAATTGGTTTAGAAAGATCCAATTTTAATCGTTCTCTTTCTTGTTGAATAATATTCTTCACCATTACCGTATCTGAAATATCAATAGATTGCACCGATTGGTCTGAGATATATGAATGTTTAGCAAAGTTATCAAAAACACTCTGCTTTGTATTTAACATATTCATCATTTGTTCATCGATACTCTTTTCTGTTAATAGACGATAAACAAAAACCGGTCTTGTTTGGCCCATGCGATGCGCTCTAGCAATTGCTTGTGTTTCTAACGAAGGTTTAATTTGTGGTTCGCAAAAAACAATAATACTAGCCGATTGAATATTTAAGCCAAAGCCACCGGCCACAATTTGAGATAATAAAACAGTTCCAGCAGGTGCCTTCTCAAAATCATCTAAAATTTCTTGCCGCTGTTTCGAACTCACACTTCCCGTAATTGGTAAAAGTGTCTGCTCTCCTAGAAAATCAGAGAGTTGGGAAATAACGTCTCGGAAAAAGGAAAAGACAATGATTTTTTCGCCACTTTCCTTTGCGCCCTCACAAATTTCCATTAAACGTTCTAATTTAGGAGACTTTTCTGGACTGCCACCTAACCAAGCACACCTTCTCATCCGCATAAATTTCCCGTCTTCAACTGCTTGTTCATAAGAAACACGTTCTTCTGGACCAAACATTTCCCACTCTTCATTTTGCGTCAGTGGTGGCAATTCACTTAACACGTCCTCTTTCTTCCTTCTTAAATAAACCGGTGCAATCGCTTCTCGGTATTTTCTAGGCGATACAAAATAATCTTTACTTTGAATATCCTCTGATATTTTTGGTTGTAGCGTTTTAATTAAGGTCGTCATTTCATCAACGTTATTTTCAATCGGAGTCCCCGTCATGTACATGACATAGGGTGTTTTATAAGCCCACTTATGAACAACGATGGAACGTTTGGCCGATGGGTTTTTTACGTAATGAGCTTCATCGACAACTAAACCCGACAGCTCAAAACCGTCAGCGATTGGTAAACGTTGTAATGTTTCAAACGTCGTCACTCCAACTCCCTCATTTTGAATCCAAGTTCTGGTCTCTGCATTTCTTGACGAGCCGTGCAGACGATAAGCAGGCAAATCGCTATGTTTTTCAATTTCTCGCTCCCAATTTATGATAATACTCGCTGGACAAACAACTAAAAAATGCATTTTTCCACGAGCATATAAATCAGCCATAACGCCAATCGCTTCAATTGTCTTTCCTAGCCCCATCTCATCGCCAATGAGCACTTTCTTTTGAACAAGCGTGTATTTCACAGCAAATGTTTGCCAACCTCGTAAAGACGCCTTTAATTTAGAATAATTAATCTCTTGCTTATTAATCTTTTCTAGAATTTCTTTCGCAATTCCCGAATCACTGGTAACCTGTGATTGTTTAATTCCACCAAACTTTTCAACTAACGCATAAAAACTAGCCGCATTCGATTGAAACCATTCCTTGATTTCATTATCAGGTAGTTCTCCTAAAGCAATTTTTGCCGTTCCAATTTCATCTGTTAAAGCGGGGATTTTCGCTGACATGACTTCTATTGATTCTTGAATCGCACTAAAATTCTCGCTATTTTTCGACTCAAAATAGCACCATAACAATTCTAAATTCTTTTCAGCATTTTGATACCGAAGCGGAATGCGCTTCATCCCCTCTTTAAATTCAAATAAATGATTAAAGATCGTCTGATTTTCTGCCACCGTATGAATGACTTGAACCAATTTTTTCTGATCTAGCGAGAGATTGGCGATATCAATTTTAAAAACTGGGTTTTCATAAACTTTGATTTTAAAAGCGTCATAAGCATTTTGAATTAATTGACTCTTTTTAGGCCCGATTCCATCAATCCGTTCAAAACGACCGGAATATCGACTCAGTTCTTTCAAATTTAAAAAGTTGGCGGTTAAGATCTTGCCAGGTAATCCCGGATAAGCAAGCACAAAATCATCAATCGAAAAATGATTGAATTGATTGTCCATGTCATTTTTCATAATCTGACTGCTTAATCTTTGAATATCATGAACAAGTAAATCATATGTTTTTGAAATGGGCTCCATTTTGTGGTTCAAATTAACCACTTGATCAAGTGACTTAGCCAGTGATTGCATATTAGGTAAGCGCTCTGGCGCAATGACGGTGACACCTAGTATCTCATTGTAAATCTCTTGAACCTCATCAAAATGATTTTCAAGCCAGTGATTAACCCTTGTCGTATCAGCTCTCACATCAAAAGAGATTTCATTTATTCTGTCAGATAATTGACTCTCCCTTACCCTTTGATTGATCTCTATTAAATGATGAACCGACTCTATGTAACTAGCCTTTTTTGAAGAACTAAAAAAACTTGAACGAATCTTACCCAATGCGCGATTGGGTATCCGCTGTTCTAAATATTTAAATGTCGCAACTTCTTCCAACAACTGCTTACATGCCTCTTGATTCAAGTGGAGCCAATAAGCTTGTTGGATATTTTCGAGTAATTCGGAATTTTCCTCTACTCGAAAAAAATTAAATATTCCAGCTCGATACGGTACGCGATAGGAATTTGTTTGTTTTTCCGGAGTTACTCCAAAGGATTCAGGAATATCATAATCAAACTGTCTTAATTGATTAGCTAGACTTTTCATTGATGTTAGGAATTCATTTTTTACATTATCAAAATGATCCTTGTATTCCCTAGCATCTTTTTTAAATTGGTGATACTTAGTTAATTCAAGATTCACTGCGACCTTATCAGGGAAACGAGAGCGATTAATCATAGCAACCCTCCTAACTTATTTAATTTTTATGATTTCAAAACCATTTCTTATAAAATGTTTATTCGTCGGATTACCACCCATCAGTTTACTCGTGTCAATTCCTTGGCTTGTGGCAAGATGAACAGTTTAAATACATTGAACCATCTGACATAAAAACAATTACACCTATATTTCTTTATCTAGACTACTCAACGTTTTCCCTTCTACGGTCTTCCAATCGGTTTTCCCATTTGTATTCATTCCTAAAATAAAAGAAGCGGCATATGAAGGACTTTTGAAAAGTACTTCCTCTTGTAAGATACCATTCTCGTTGATGTCCGCTTTTTGTCGCATCATTTTTATACTAGCTGGAATCGCAATTGAATCAATCACTTCAACTTGACTACCTCTTAAAACAACAAATCCTTCGGCCGTTTGCTTACACTGAGCTTCAATTAATTGGTTACTCTTACGGCTCTTTCTTTTCAAGAATAGTAATAATTCATCCGGTGTCTTTTCTGGTTCCTCTACAGTCCGACTAGATGGTAGTAACGGTTCAAAAAGATTATATCCGAGCGTTCCGATAATAATTTTTGCATAATCAATAAACTCTTCAAGTTCACTTTCTTTTTCTTCAGTTACATTTCCAGGTGTTGGTTCCATGTTATTTTTTACTTGTAAACGATTATTTTTACAAGCTAATGAATAAAACCGATTTTCCAAGTAGCTTATCTCTGTTGGACCAAAAGAGTTATTGGCTGTTGTAAAAATTACAGCCTCGGTCCAATAATCTTTCTCTGAAGCTCTTTTATGTTCGGCTATTCGGTTTAATACACCTTCATTATTTTTTCTAGCCCCCGCTTGCCCAATATAAACAATATCTTCATCCGATTCTTCTGCTTTCCCAAACAAAAAATAAACACCAGTCTGAGATAGCAATTTTATATCTTTTGATTGTTCTACTCTTGTACGAGGGATCTTATACGCTACTCCTGTCCAGTTTGCGAGTGTACATTTGATCCGTCCTTTTGGTTCGCCATCAATTAAAAAAACTTGAATGGTCTTTCCTCTTTTAGCCAATGTCCCACCTCTACTCATTATCTTTCTCTCAATGGTAAAATATTTTCTTTCATCATCTCATCTAAATTATTTCGAACTTCTTTCGAATATCGTAATTTAAACTTGCTATTCCTTCCCATCCTTTTCAGCAACAAGTAGTAGTTCTGAGTCTTGTGGCATAGTATCATAATAATAACTGCCTGTGTCTGCCCACATTTCACACTGATTGATAACTGTGGAAATTGCATCTTCCATTCCTTCAGGAGGATATTTAAATTTACGTAGTAAAAACTTAACCATTCTTCTCATACCTGCTCTAGCTGACTGTTTTTTTTGCCAATCAACAGTTCGGCTTTTTCTTAACATATTTGTTAATTCTCGAGTCAGTGATACCAGTTGATCATTTTCATAAAAATCCTTCACGGCTGAAGGTTTAGTTAACGCATCATAAAATGCTAGTTCTTCATTGGTTAAACCTAAATCATTAGCATGTAAATTTGCATCTGCCATCTCGTGAGCCATTTTCATCAGTTCCTGAATAACCTCTTCGTTTGAAAGCATTCCATTTAAATAAGCTTTCATAGCACTAGAAAGCAAATCAGAAAATTTTTCTGATTTTACAAGATTAGTTCTCTTATACAGAGAAACTTGTTCAGCGATTAGTTTTTTTAACAACTCAACGGCAATATTTTTTTCCTTCATTTTGGCAATTTCATCAAGGAAATTAGGATCAAAAAGAGAGAATCCTGTATCTATATCAGAAAATAAATTGATAACGCCTTCACTTTTAATACTAGATTTCAGTAAATCGTTAATCCGTTGATTTATTTCTTTTAGAGATAAAGGCTTGCCATCACTAGTTATTCGGGTAAGAAGTGTTCTAACTGCTTCAAAATAAGCAGCTTCAAATCGTTGTTCAGGATTTAATAGAGATCGACAAAGTGAAAGAGCTTGACGAAGCAATAATGCCTGTTTAATATACTCTTCTTTTTGCTTCTCTTTTCTAACATCCGATAAAAAATTAACCCCCGCACTGATTGTTTTTGCTCTTATTAAGTCTGTAGCAGTCTCATTCATAAACGTTGAATAATTAAAACCGTGAAAAATATCGCGACAGACCTCTAACTTCTCTATAAACTTAGGTAATGCTGTTTCGGCGATGTTAGGATTTCCAAAATTCCCCTTGTCTCGTTTAGTATAGTCATTCATCGCTTGTCGAAGTGCACCTGCAATACCAACATAGTCGACAACTAAACCGCCTTCTTTGTCTTTATATACACGATTAACACGCGCGATAGCTTGCATCAAATTATGGCCGCTCATCGGCTTATAAACATACATTGTCGCAAGACTCGGGACATCAAAACCTGTCAGCCACATATCGACAACAATCGCAATTTTAAATGGATCAGTATCATCTTTAAATTTTTTTGCCATTTCATCTTTATGTCTTTTATTTCCAATAATATCATGCCAGTCTTCAGGGTCATTATTCCCAGACGTCATCACAACTCCAAGTTTCTCTGTCCAATTCGGTCTCTTCACAAGTATTTTACGATATATTTTTATTGCAATAGCTCGAGAATAGGCAACAATCATCGCTTTTCCTGTTAATTCTTGCTCTCGGTTTTCTTCGTAATGCTGAATAATATCATCAACTAAAGCCTCCAGTGTTTGATCAGCTCCAAGAATTGATTCCATCCGGCCGAGCTCTTTTTTACTCTTTTCAATCGCATAATTATCTGCATTTTCTGCCATAACTTCGTATTCTTCATCAATTATTTTCAGAACATTGTTATCCAACCTTAGATGAATTACTCGGCTTTCATAATAGACTGGACGCGTTGCACCGTCTTCGACTGCCTGTGTCATATCATATATATCGATATAATTACCAAAGACTTCCGTCGTTGATTTATCTTTACTTGAAATCGGGGTACCAGTAAAACCAATATAGGTAGCATTCGGTAAACTATCCCGAATTTTACGGGCAGCACCTATTTTAATTTGTCCTGTATTGGCATCGACCTTCTCTTCTAGTCCATATTGACCTCGATGAGCTTCATCCGCCATCACGACGATATTTCTACGTTGAGATAAAGGTTCAGCTGACTCTTCAAATTTCTGCATTGTAGTAAAGATAATACCATTGGATTCACGACCATCAAGTAAGAATTTCAAATTAGCACGATCTGTCGCTCGAATAGGACTTTGACGTAAAAAATCCTTACACTTAAAAAACTGGCTAAAAAGCTGCTCATCTAAATCATTTCTATCTGTTATTACGACAATTGTCGGAGAACTTAATACTTGCTGAAGCATATGAGCATAAAATACCATTGATAAAGATTTCCCACTTCCTTGCGTATGCCAAAAAACACCACCCCTACCATCGCTTTGAGTTGCTGAAAATGTAGTATTAACCGCCTTACGCACCGCGAAATATTGATGATATGCTGCAAGAATTTTCGCCTCACCTGAAAAACAGATAAAATTTTTTAAAATATCTAAAAATCGATTCTTTTCAAAAATCCCTTCAATGAAAGTATCCCACTGAGCATATTGAGTATTTTCGTAACTACCATCCACAGTCTTCCACTCCATAAAACGGTCTTCACCTGCTGTAATGGTCCCTGCTTTGGAAATCGCTAAATCACTCATAACATTAAATGCATTGTAATTAAATAAACTAGGTATCTCTTTTTGATACATTTTTAATTGTAAATAGGCATCCGAAGCATTTGTTTCTTCACGAGATGGGCTTTTCAGCTCAAATACAACAACTGGAATACCATTTAGGAAAATAATGACATCTGGACGTTTTTCACTGTGTTCAATTACTGTCCACTGATTAATAACTGTAAAAATATTTTTTTCAACGTTATCAAAATCAACCAACTTTACAATATCATTATTTTGTTTCTCTTTATAATAATACGAAACTTCAATACCATTTTGTAAATAGTCCATAAATACTTCATTCTTTTGAATTAAGGATGCATTGTCAAATCTCATTAACTTACTTACTGCTTCCGTAATCGCTAAAGATGGTAAAGATGGGTTTATATGTGATAGAGCAGGTACTAATTCATCAAAATAGAGTGATTCTGTATAGTCTCGTTGGACATCCGGACCATAGACATGAATATAGCCCAACTCTTCTAAAAGTTGAATGACTGCATTTTCAAAATTATCCTCTGCAAATGCCATAGGTTACACCTCCTGTTTTCTTAATTATTGGAGTACAATTTCTTCTTAATTTTATTGGATATAAACAAATCTAACTAGGAATAGCTGTATTTTTTGTTACAAATGGTTATGAAATTTTTGATTAATATATTTAGCATAATGGTAAATCATCATTTAATTGAGCTTGCAGTCAGTCTTTGGAAAGAACGTTTTTCAGAACAGGAACCTAATGGACAGTTAGGTGAGATTATTGAATTATTTGATTCAAAGCGTATCCCACTATCTAGCAAACAACGAGAAAAGATGGAAAAAGTGTACCCTTACTATGGAGCTACTAGTTTAATGGATTACGTAGACGACTTTCTATTTGAAGGCACATATCTTCTTTTAGGTGAAGATGGTACTGTGATTGATCCAGAAGGATACCCAATACTACAATATATTTGGGGAAAGTTTTGGGTCAATAATCACGCTCACGTTCTTCAAGGTAAGAATGGCTTTAATGTTGAAAGTCTTTATGTCCTTTTAAAGACTACATACGTTTCTTCAATTGTTACTGGAGCGGTTCAGTTAAAAATAAATCAAACAAACCTTAAGTCGATAAAAATTTTTATTCCTCCCATAGATGAAATTTCTAGCTTTAATGAAACAATTGAACCAATATTTAAAAAAATACGTAATTCAACAGATGAGATAGCATCATTAACAGAACTAAGAAACTCATTACTGACAAAACTAATGTCAGGAGAAATACCAGTGGCTGATTAAGCTACTAAATGATGATTTAACTTCTTGTTATTTTCAATTTTATTATCTAAAACTCTTAAAATTCGAGCTATTTTTCTTTGAGTATCTAATCTAGGTAAAATAATTTCTAGATTTTCTATATCACTTGGTTTTATAGAAGGATAGGCAGATGTACTTTGCTCTCCAATTGAATGGAGTATTTCTGTCACTTTATTTTGAGTTAAAAAATAATAAACAAACTCACTATCTGCTTTCAGTTCATCAACTGTTATCACTGTAAATCCAGTAGATACTAACATATTAGGTACAATATTTTTAACAATTCCATAATGTAATTGATTAGGCCTCACTGTTGAATACAAAATATCGTTTAATTTAACTTTTCTTCTAGCTCGACTCGGTAATTTATTCTTTTCCACTATAATATGTTGATATTCATCCACCTCATCCTCTGTAAGATTTCCTGTATCTAAATAATTTACAAAATCCCACTTTTCAGCTAACGAATAAGTATTCACATTTGTCTGAATTATATCTTTCAATTTAATTCTTTCCCACTGTTCCGTCATTCAATCTCTCCCTATCCTATGAACTTACGATGTGAATTTTTCACATTCGTTTGATTAACCATCGCATAATGCATGGTCGTATCTATTTTTACATGCCCCAGCAAGTGTTGTACTTGCTCGATAGGCATTCCTTTATCAATCGCTCGCGTAGCAAGTGTTCTTCTAAACTTATGAGGATGGATTTTATTCAAGTCCGCTCTCTTGCCAATTTCTCTTAGTCTTGTTTCAACGCCACCTATCATGAGTCGATTAAAAGGATTTGATAAAGTAACAAATAATGCTGGATTACTGTCTGTCCGACTGTCGAGATAATTAAGTAAATGTATTTTTGTTCTGGCATCAAAGTAAACAATACGTTCACTACCACCTTTACCTAAAACAACACATTCTCGTTCGAAAAAATTTATGTCTTCTCGATTAAGTCCAACTAGCTCCCCCACACGCATACCCGTTGAAGCTAGTAAATCAATCATCGACAAATCTCGAATTTCATCACAGGTATCCCTTAATAATTCCAATCCTTCATCAGATATAGTCTCTTTTATTGGTTTATCAGTCTTTATTTTATGAATCCTACGAACAGGACTTTTCAAAATATAATCTTCATCCTCTAACCATCCAAAAAAACTGCTAAAAATTCGACGCATATTATCTATTGTTACTTTACTTGATTTGCGTATTTTTTGATAATTTGCAAGGTATCCTCGTAAATTATCAGTAGTAATTTCTCTAATAGGTTGATCTATTTGCTCAATCATCTTGCAAACAGTCATCTCATAGTATTTTAAAGACTTTTCAGAACATCCTTCTACACGCTTGGCCGAGATAAACATATCTAATAAACATCGATTATCCAGTTCTTCTTGATTTAATGATGTTACCATTGTAATTTCCAATGAATTGAAGCTATTTGTCAGCACTATTCTTAGTTTTTCCAACTGTTGATATGATAAACAATTCGCCATTTCATTTTGAATTTTTGTAATTAACTTATCTTTCATGTTTTCGACCTCTTTTTTATAAATTTTAGCAATAATTAGAGGCAGAAGACAAGTAAATCATCATTTAGTCGCTTAGCTGGTCGCTGAGATTTTGCCAGACATCAATTTTGGAAGTAAATAATCTTTAATTTCAATTAACTTCAAATTTTCTTCGGTTATTGACTGAATTGTTGAAAAGATTGGACCAATCACCTTGTTGAATTCTTCAATGACATTTTTTTCTGGCATGTAAAATTCATATTTTTTTAAGATATCCGTCTTTAAATTTGTAAATACACTCCCGTTTCCAAGCTGTATTAGATTCGGTCTAATTGCTTGGAAAAATAAGTATAGGAACTCATTCGGAAGTTCAGATTCGGGAAAATATAACCATCCATCATGTATACAACTTTCAACAGATAAAATTTTTGGAATTCCTGGTGTAGCACTGTTAGATAATACTAAGGAACCCGGCTTTAAAAGTATAGTTTTTTTCAAGCCTTCCTCACGAATACGTTCCCTTATGTTATAAATAAATGGAGAGTCTAAAGAACTTACGTCGGATATTTTTAGCCATCGGTATCCTTCTTTTGATAGAAAATTTTGAATGGGTCTGGGTGATCCGCCTCTTTTTATCTGTACAAAGTCTCCAAGCACACCTTTTTTCCAATTACTGGGTATTTTCCCATTAAATTGTTTCAAATTAATAAACCTATCATTAAAAATAGAAGTGGCTATCTGTTCTAAATGATGATTTATCTTCTCGTTTTCAGCAATTAGATTATCCAAACTTAGAAATAATCTTGCAATTTCGTCTTGTTTAACACTTTCATCCGGAAATGAAATTTCAATTTCATCAAGTAGCCGTTGTCTGTTTAATTCTGTCTGGCCTGTTGACCCTTCTTGTAAACTTTCAATGACTTTTTGCTGTGCTTTTAAAGCATAACCCAGATATATTGGGTTTATTTTATTAGAATCAGCTCTAACAATAATCATATGTCCATCTACTGTCGTAGCCTCAGGAACAGAAAAAATCTGCGCAATTCGTCCTGCAGTACCAACCCCTGTTGAGTTTATAAGTACATCATTGCTTATAATCATTTTGTCTACAGGCACTTTTTTCTTCAATAAATCATTTAATCGAGATAATTTATAATCAATTTTAAAATTACGATTTGTCTTTTGGTTCAAAACAACAATGGTATCTTCCGTTTTATTTTGAGCATATTTAGGTGGAATACCTTTTCCCACGAATTTTACTAATTCTCGAAGCGGTGCTTTTTCATAATTAGAAATCAAACCCTATCGCCCCCAATCGTTCTTTAATTTCTTTCTCTAATTCATGAGAACGTAAAAACATCTCAGATAATTCTGATGTCAACCGTTCCATTTTTTCTTCAAAAGGTTCCCCATCATCTGCTTGCTCTTCAATCCCTACATAACGACCTGGAGTTAGAATATAATCTTGTTTTTCAATATCTGCTGTCTCTACAACCGCACAAAAACCCTTAACATCCTCAAGAGTTCCATTTTGAAACGCTTCAAAAGTATCCGCAATCTTCTTAATATCGTCATCACTAAAATCACGATGTTTTCGGTCAACCAATTCACCCATTTTTCGTGCATCAATAAACACTGTTTTGCCAGTCTGCTTTTTATCACGTGAGATAAACCATAAGCAAGCTGGAATTGTGACACTATAGAAAAGATTTGCTGGTAAAGCTACAATTCCTTCAATTAAATCTGCTTCAATAATATTTTTACGGATGTCCCCTTCCCCACTTGTTGCTGTTGAAAGCGAGCCGTTAGCTAAGACTAATCCAATTTTACCACCAGGCGCTAGATGAGAAATCATATGTTGAATCCACGCATAGTTCGCATTCCCTTTTGGCGGTGTTCCATATGTCCACCGTCTATCACCTTCCAATGAAGACTCCCACCAATCAGAAATATTAAACGGTGGGTTAGCCATAATATAATCTGCCTTTAATGTTGGATGTAAGTCTTTCAGAAATGTATTGGCGTGATATGGACCGAAATTTGCTTCTAATCCACGAATAGCCATATTCATTTTTGCCATTTTCCATGTATCTGGATTAGACTCTTGTCCATAAATTGAGAGATCATTTATATTGCCACTATGTTCTGTAATAAATTTTGCAGACTGTACGAACATTCCACCAGAGCCACATGCCGGGTCGTATACACGTCCTTTATACGGCTTTAGAATCTCAACAATTGTTTTAACAATTGAAGTTGGTGTGTAGAACTCCCCTCCGCCTTTGCCTTCTTGCGCCGCAAACTGTTCAATGAAATATTCATATGCTCGTCCTAGTAAATCTTTCTCTTCATTTGCATCATGCATGTTGATATTTGTAAAAATATCAACTACATTACCAAGTACTCGTTTATCAAGATCCGGATTAGCATAGATTATGGGTAATACGTTCTTTAGTGTTTTGTTTTCCTTTTCAATTGCTCTCATGGCATCATCAAGTACAATGCCAATCTCTGGCGTGTATGATTTTTCAGCGATTAGTTTCCAACGAGCGTTTTCTGGAACGAAGAAAACATTTTTTTCCATGTATGCATCACGATCTTCTTCGTCACCATATCCTTCTTCAATTAATTCTTGATAACGATGCTCAAATGCATCTGAAACATACTTCAAAAATATTAAACCAACTACAACTTTCCTATATTCTGATGATGAGACATGATTACGCATCGCATCCGCAGCTGCCCATAATTCTTTTTCAAACCCTATTTTTGCATTTGTTTGTTTTGCCATTATCACTTATTCCCCTATTTAAATTATTTTTGTAATTAATGATTTAAAAAATAGATAAATATCATAAATTTCTTCTTGTTTTAACAAAAATATCACATGATAAAACCCTCACTTATATAGATATTGGAAAAAAACAAATCAAATAGACATTTTGACTTGTTTCCCACTTTTTTCTTCAGCTATTTTACATAAAAAGCTATTACTTTTATCATATACTACTTAGTCTTTAAAGGAAATCTTTATTTCATCAAGAAAAAAAGACTATTCTAAAAATCCAATAAAATAATTGTCGTTACAAAAAAAGAACCACACAAGCACATATCTACTCACATGGTTCTCTCTTCTCTATTTCGCTTCTGTCACTTGTCCTGTCGCATAATCAATGATATAGCCTTCTTGTACATTATATAAAAAGACGTTATACGTCACTTCTTCATCTTCGACACATTGAACTTCCATTTGCACACCACGAGCGGTTAATTCTTGATCTTTAAAATATGGCGTCACACGGTAGCGTACGTAATGATTGGTTTCTCTTAAGTGAGCTGCAATTTGTTGTTCAATGTCTTTCATTTCTACTTGGTTAAAATATTCGGTCCCGGTCATCAAGTTTTTCCAGTTAGCATTTTCGCCCGTGAATTGATGGCCGATTAAATGTGAGCGGTTATAGATCATATTACCGTTTTTCATTTTCTTTTGTTTCCAACCACTTGGATAAACGTTTGAGATACTTTCTCTGTCTTCTGTCGGCATAAAGTCTTTATGCAATAATGCATTTGCTTGTCCTACACGGTTTAAAGCATCTAAATTGGTAAATGTTTGCCAGTATCCTTTTTCAGTTGATAAATCATTTAAAGTAAATTCTGGGACGTTTTGATTTAATTCTACGACCGCATGTTTGCCGTCATAGTCTGGTAAGACTTCTAAGCTTGCATAGTTTAATGGTTTTTCTGGGTTAAATTTAAAAATATTCGCAATCGACTCTAAATTATTTGGATCAAACTGATTTAAATCAATTTGCCCTGCCGTTGCTGTAAAAATAATTAGGGCCACAATACCAAATAAAACCCCTTTTGTTTTTGTTACGTTTCTTTGTTTCTTTTTTGCCATTTATTTCATTCCTTTTTTGTTCATAGAAAAAGCGAGAATCCAAGATGAACTCTCGCCGATTTTACTTTTTTAATTATTCGAACTCTTTACCATACACGTCATCGACTGTTTGATTTGGGTCGATTACGATGTATAAACTTTTTGTTTTTTCGCTAACGCGTGTTGATTGATAAACGTTATCTAGGCCTTCAGTTGATTTGTCTTTGTATGGGAAGTAAACCAAATCTGCTTTACCAGTTTGATAAATGATTTCCATACGTTCGATATCTTCATATTTTAGCGCACGGCTGAACATTCCTAGCTCTAAACCACCTAAATTAATATCGTGTGTTTTAACATGATCACCTTCAGAGTAGATTTCAATTTTGAAACCTTCACATGGGTGAATCTCAACGAAGTCACTGCCTTTAATTCGGCCAAAACTTGTGCTAATTTGTTTGATCCATAGATCGCCAATATAACGACGGTCGATTGTCCATGTTTCCCCATTACGGAATAATAATTTTAAAGCTTTCATTTCTCTTGACATATTGAACGCTCCTTACTTATTCATAATCATTTACTACACACTTAGTGTACCATACAAAAGAGTGGGGGTAAACAGTTCTAGTGCGAATTAGTGAAATTTTTAACAAATTATTTATTCTTTTATTAATTGACTGAAATGCGTGTCTAGATAGTCAAATAGCGCTTGTGTATCATTAACAGTTTCTCCATTTAATACAGCTGTTTCACAGACTTCTAACGCTTCTTTTAACCACTTTCCACCTTTTTTTTGGTAGTGAGTCATCAAATCATTACCGTTGACTGCGAGATCGGCTAACGCATGAATCGGTAATTGATTGTAGGCCTCAATATAAAGAGTTGCTTCATCTTCTAATTGATAATAAGGCAACAGGCTTTCAACAATTGAAATGGTTTCTTTTTGTAATTCATATAATAATGCTTTTGAGTAGCCTTGTTCTTTACGCCATTGTAAACCTTTAAAAGCTTGTTGGACTTGACGTATGGTTTGATTTGAACATTTCCAAGCTTTTAAAAACTGACGAATATCTTGTTCTTCAAGCAGTAAATGATCGATTAATAAAACCCACGCTTGAACTTCACTCGTTAATTGCATCGCTGGCAATTCTGAAAATACTCGAAGTTGTCCAGAACGGCCTTTTAATTCTGGGCAATATTCAAAGCATTTTGTTTCGATAAACATTTCGATGCCTAGTTTTCGATTTTTTCCTAACAGCAATTTAACAAATTCAATTGTCACCCGTTCAACTGAAATTTTTTCTAGCAGTGCATGATTTTCGATAATGGACTCTTTGGTTCTTTCTTCAAAAGCAAAACCAAGTTGACTAACAAATCGTAGGCCGCGCATCATTCTCAGAGCATCTTCATGAAACCTTTCATAAGGATTTCCTACTGCTCGCAAGACTTTATTCTCTAAATCTGCGAGCCCGTTAAATAAATCAACAATCGTGCCATCTTCTCGTAAAGCAAAAGCATTAATCGTAAAATCACGGCGTTTCAAGTCTTCTTCTAATGAACGAACAAATTCAACTTGGTCTGGTCGGCGAAAATCTTGGTACGTCGATTCCGTACGAAAAGTCGTAATTTCGTAGTTTTCCTCATCTGATAAAACTAAAACCGTGCCGTGTTCAATTCCAACATCGATTGTTCGTGGAAAAATACTTTTGATTTCAGCTGGAAACGCACTTGTTGCAATATCGACATCGTGAATCGCTTGTCCAAGCAAAACATCACGGACACTACCACCGACAAAATAACCTTCATAGCCGGCTGCCTCAATCCGTTTTAAAATCGGGAGCGCTTGTTCAAATTCCCTTGGTAACTGGGTTAATTTCACACTCTCACTCCTCTTCTTTTGTTCGGCCATCTTTTCTTTCAAATCGAAATTGATCGCGACGATTAAATTTATCCATATTTTTTTCAAAAGCCTCTGTTAGATCGATGTCTAAGGCGTTAGCCATAATAATCGACATGATAAACACATCGCCCAACTCTTCTGCTACACTATTGGGTGCTTCATCAGCTTTCTTTTTCTTTTCACCATAACTATGGTTGACTTCTCGAGCCAACTCCCCGACTTCTTCTGTAATTCGTGCCAAAAGCGCGAGAGGGGAAAAATAGCCCGTTTTAAATTGTTGGATATACGCATCGACTTCTTCTTGCATTGAAGCCAATGAGCGGTTTTCTTCTTGCATTTTCTTCACCTCATCCCTATATTATCAAAAGAAATCAGGAATTCATAGAAAAAGAAAATTGTCCGAAACATTTTTTCGTGATACATTTAGTCTAGCAACTTTTAAAAGGGAGGTAGGATGATTTTGAAGGACATTTTCTCCTTAAAAACAATCAAAGATTTTATTTTCATTTTACTCGGCACCGCTATTTTTGGTTTTACCGTAATTTTTTTCAATATTCCCAATGACTTAGCCGAAGGAGGCATTACCGGAATTACGCTAATCGGTCGCTCCTTATTCGGAATTAACCCCGCGATTACGACTTTACTACTGAACGTCCCTTTGATTATAATCGGACGAAAACATCTCGGTGTGCGTTCATTTTACTACACGATCCTCGGGACTTTCGGGCTATCTTTTTGGCTGGCGTTCTGGCAAAAAGTTCCCATTGCGATTGATTTAAATCATGATATTTTGATTGCCTCTTTATTGGGTGGTTTAATTGCCGGTTTTGGTGTCGGATTAGTCTATAAAGTGGGTGGAACAACTGGCGGTAGTGATATCATCGCCCGAATTTTAGAAAAATATTGGGGCATTTCAGTTGGACGTTCCCTATTGATTTTTGACGTCATTGTACTAACTGCCTCACTGACTTATATTTCTTTAGTCCAAATGATGTACACCTTGATTTATGCTTATGTCTTTTCAAAAGTAATCGATTCAATTATCGATGGTGGTTACTCAGCCAAAGGAATGTATATTTTATCGAATCAAAATTTTGAAATCGCACCCGTTTTAATGAGTGAATTAGAACGTGGCGTGACCTATCTTGACGGCGAAGGCGCCTATTCAAGACAAACGAAAAAAATGATTTATATCGTTCTAACCCCACGAGAAGTTCCCGAAGCAAAACGAATTGTGCATGAATTTGACCCTTCCGCCTTTATTTCAATTATTAACGTCCATGAAGCACTCGGTGAAGGTTTTGGTTATTTACGACCACAAAAAAATCTATTTAAACAAAGAAAAAAACAAAGGTCCTAATCAGGCCTTTGTTTTTTTCTTTACTGCAAAACTTCTTTTTGATTCAACAATTCTTTAACTTGTTGGGTGAGCGTTAAAAACTGTTCTTGATTACCTTGCTCCAACGCTTGATCAATTTCTTGATAAAGTTGTTGAATCTGATTGTCTAACGCATTTTGTTTAAAATAAGCATCGACTCGTCCAACCATTGCTTCATCCAAGTGGTCGTTCCATTTGTAGAACTTATTATCTTCTAAAACAGCGACATAAAGCGGATTATCCCAAGCTTCAGGGAAGATACATTCTAAATAAAGTGGATTCTTCCAGTTAAAACGAATTTCATGGAAAATTTGGTCACTATCTTTATACGTTCGATTATCAATATATAAAGTCATCGATTGATCCGATACACTCGAGCTACGGACACTAATACCACGCGGCGTGTGCTGGGCGTTTTCAACAAAGTGGACATTTTTTAAGATCGCTTCATGTGTCAATAAGTAGTTTAAAATCCATGACACCTCACGACGAACAAAAAATTCATGCGTGATTAACCAAGTCAAAAAGCGCTTTTTGTCTGCGATATCGATTGCCATTGTTATCTCCTACCTTTCCTTGACTATAAATCTTCAAAAATAGATTGTGCTTCTAAATCTCCTGGTTCCATCGTTAAATATTTCGACAACATGGCACGTGCTTCGTCTAATCGGCCTTCTTCGCGTAAGAACAAACTATATTCACGTAAGAAATCAGCTTCTTCACCTAATGCGAAAAATGCCTCATCGTAAAACTTAGCTGCTTGTTCGTAGTCTTCCAAGTGGTAATAAGCTTGTGCTAAATTCCAAAGAGCGTACGGATGGTCAGGATTTTCTAATTCCTCAATCGTTTCAATTGCCTCTTCATACATTTCTTCATTTAAATATAAATTACTTAAAATTAAACGTGTTTCATCTTCCTTATCGCCCGTTTCTAAGGCATCAATTAAATACTTCTCTGCTTTGTTACGATCATGAAGTCGATAACTATTTTCAGAAGCAAAATGATAAAAGTCAACTTGATAAGGATTTTGCGCAATTCCTTCTTCAATTACTTCTTGTGCTTCTTCTAAACGTTCTTCATGTTGCAACGCTTCTGCTAAGTACAAGTAGACCCCTTGGTATTCTGGATCCAGCTGACGGACTTTCTCTAGTGATTCAATCGCTTTTTCATGTTCATGCAACTGCAAATTAACAAAAGCTAATTGGAACAAGGCATCAGCGGTTTCTTTTTCTTCTAAGGCAGCTTCTAAATACGGAATCGCCTCTTCAAAAGAGCCTGACATACTCAATAATGTCCCAATCCGTTCAATAATCGAAACGCCAATCATCTCTTTTGTATTTGCGGCCAACAATGTTTGATAGTGCTCGTAAGCTTCTTTCCATTGTTGATTTGAAAAATAAAGTTCAGCTAGCGCAAATTCAATCAATGGCTCTCCTGGTAATAACTGTTGTGCTTCTTTTAATTTCGCTTCACTGACTTCTGGAATCCCTAAAATTTGATATAAATCTGCTGTAATTAGTAGCGCTTGTGGGTAATAATCACTTGTTGGCGCAATCGTTTCTAACATTTCAAAAGCTGTTTCAATTTGGTTGTTTTCAATTTCAATCTCGATTAATGGGAGTAAAAAAGATTCTTTTTCCTCAGGTAAACGTTGTGTTAAAGTCTCATAAACATTTTTCGCTTCTTCTAAAAAACCAATGGAGAGTAACACTTCACCCAGTTCCATCAACATTTCCACTGAATCTTTTTTTAAGGCCTCGTTTAATTCAATATTTGCTTGTGGCAAATCTTCATTATCGATAGCAGCCATCATTTTTTCACTATGCGTCATTTTTCATTACTCCTTATATTTCGACAAATTTGTTGGTACGTTTCAAATGCTTCAATCAACTGTCGTTCCTCGACTTTTTTCGACTCACCGAGTACACCAGCTTGCTTTAGCGTCACTAGCTCTGCTTTTTCACCAATTCGTTGCAAGACGTTTTCTAAATATTCAGCCATTGATATTTGTTTAGGAAAATCAATCGGAAAACCTAAGTGACTTAGCCATATCATAAAGTTTTTCATCTGAAAAGGCCAACGATTCACCGTTTTGTCCCAAAACAGCTGCAAGATAAAGCCCAAGAAACGCTTCATATTCTCTGAAAGTAAGTGACCATTCTCCGTTTGATAAAAAGCTTGTTCAAAAGCTCTACCGTAAGATTCGATTTCTAGGCCACTTGCTTGATAATGCGTCGTTAATTCATCAATCATTGCCGTAAATTTCGTAGTTCGCAACTGTTTGGGATTCGGATATTGCTTGAATAATTGCAATAACATCGGATAATCACAAAGAAACGCTGTTCGAATAAAGACTTGTAGGTCAACTAAACGGCCTTCTCGTTGCGGAGCCACCATCGTTTGATCCAGAAAGATTCGTTGCGGTAAATTGGCTTGTTGTAAAATAGGTAACGTATTTTTTCGACTGATCGTGCATTCAGCAACTAAGCTTTGCGCATAACTTTGAAAGGAAATCGGAATCGACCAGTATTCCCCTTTTAAGACGCTGACTTTTTGTAGAAACCCAGTTAGCTCAATCACGCCAGTACTGCCAAAAGCCACAAAAAGGTAATCGGCTTCAGTCGAAAAAGTGTCTAAATAAGCAAGTAAACTCGACCACTCTTCTAGAGTATTGACATACAATTGATTCCGAAAAATATACCAGTCTACGGGATGATTCAAAAACAGTTGTTCCATTTTTTCAAAGAAACGATCATAGTAGCGCTGATTGGTTAGAATAACAATGTGTTTTCCTTTCAACCATTCTCGTTGCACACTCGTTGACAAAATTTCACCATACGTAATCACGGTTTCCAAATTTTCATTGCGGTATTGGATTTGCATCGCTATCACCAACCTTTGTCATCTTGCTTAATTATAACATAGCCCACATTTATAGACCAAATCAATGCCACCAAATTTTTCCAGACAAAAAAGGACTGTGACCTAAGCCACAATCCTCTTTCATTTATACGTATACGAAATTTTGATTGATGAACGGATGAAAAAAAGTCTATTCTGAGCATCTGGAAGTAAATTCGAGCATTGTGACTTTCTACTCCTCAATTAAACAAGTAATGCAAATAACGAAGGTTGTTCATTTAAACGAATATGACTCGGATCAAACGTGGCAATTCGCTCAAAAAGTGGTGGAACATCGGTCGTTTGTTTCGAAAGAATTCCTAAAACAACCGGACCTGTCCCTCGATTAATGCGTTTCGTATATTCAAAACGGGTAATATCATCGTTTGTACCCAGCACATCATTGACGAATTCTTTCAACGCGCCTGGACGTTGCGGAAAATGAATCACAAAGTAATTCATTAAGCCTTGATAAATTAATGAACGCTCTTCGATTTCAGCCATTCGACTGCTATCATTGTTGCCCCCACTAATAATACACACGACCGTTTTGCCTTGAATCGCTGATGACATTTCTTCTAAAGCAGCAACGCTTAGAGCACCCGCAGGTTCGGCTACAATCGCTTGTTTACTATACAATTCGAGAATCGTCTTACTAACAAGCCCTTCATCGGTTGCAATTAATTGATCGACAAAAGCCCGTGCATGTTGGTAGTTCAGCTCACCAACTTCCTTAACGGCTGCGCCATCAACAAATTTGTCAACCGCCTCCAAAGCAATTGGCTGTCCAACTTCAAAAGCTGCTGCCATCGAGGCCGCCCCTTTTGGTTCCACACCAATCATTTGAGTCGTTGGCGAAACGGCTTTAAAATAACTGGCGACGCCACTGATTAGTCCTCCACCACCAATTGCTGAAATAACCATGTCAGCAGTGATTGCCTGTTTCGCTAAATCCTCGACAATTTCTAAAGCCACCGTTCCTTGACCAGCAATAATTGCTTGGTCATTGAACGGATCGATAAAGGCCATCCCTTGAATTTTTGCATATTCACGAGCCGCTTGGGCTGACAAATCAAAATTGTCACCAACTAGCTGAATCGTCACCCAAGGACCTCCAAAAAATTTAACTTGCGAAATTTTTTGCTGTGGTGTCGTTGTTGGCATAAAGATCGTTGCATGAATCTCTTTTTCACAACAAGAGTACGCCACACCTTGCGCATGATTTCCGGCACTCGCACAAACCACGCCCCGACTCAATTCTTCTGCCGACTTTTGTTGAATCGCATAATAAGCCCCACGCAATTTAAAAGAGCGCACACGTTGCAAATCTTCCCGTTTCAAATAAATTTGGGCATCGTATTTTTTTGACAAGTAAGCATCATATTGTAAAGGTGTATGAAGTACGGCACCATTAAAACTTTGATAAGCAACTTCGACTTGTTCTTTCGTGACGTAACTCAAAAGCTTCACCTTCCCTTTTTACTCTGCTGCTTTAACAAATGGCATCATCTTACGTAATTCATCACCGACTGTTTCAATTTGATGCGCTTTACGCGTTTGACGCATGTCATTAAAGTTTTTAAACCCTTGGGCATTATCATCAACGAAACCTTTGGCAAAATTCCCGTTTTGAATATCGGTTAAAACATCTTTCATCCGATCTTTAACGTCTGCAGTAATAACACGTGGACCTGACACGTAATCACCGTACTCGGCCGTATTTGAGATTGAATCACGCATTTTACCAAAACCACCTTCATAAATTAAATCGATGATTAATTTTAGTTCGTGACAAACTTCAAAGTAAGCCAATTCCGGTTGGTAGCCACCTTCAACTAATGTTTCAAAACCAGCTTCAATTAAACTTGTTAAACCACCACATAAAACCGCTTGTTCACCAAAAAGATCGGTTTCTGTTTCTTCTTTAAAGGTCGTTTCTAAAACACCAACACGAGTAGCGCCAATGCCTTTAGCATAAGATAAAGCTGTTTCTTGCGCATTGCCTGTGGCATCTTGATAAACCGCATAAAGCGCTGGCACAGCAAAGCCTTCTGTAAAGGTCCGGCGAACTAAATGCCCCGGTCCTTTTGGTGCAACTAAAAAGACATCAACATCTGCTGGAGGAGTAATGACATCAAAATGAATATTAAATCCATGAGCGAAAACCAATGAATTCCCCGCTTCTAATGATGGCGCAATTTCATTTTCATAAAGCGCTCCTTGAATTTCGTCTGGCGCTAGAATCATGATTAAATCGGCTTTTTTCGCTGCTTCTTTGACTGGATAAACTTCAAATCCATCTTCTTTCGCAGCTTGCGCTGATTTTCCTTCACGTAAACCAATAATGACATTGTGACCGTTATCGCGTAAATTTTGCGCATGCGCATGCCCTTGGGAACCATACCCAACGATTGCAATTGTTTTTCCTTTTAAATTATCTGTCGCCACATTCTCATCATAATATACTTTAACCATTCTTTTTTCCTCCAATAATGTTTGTATTTTTTATCCTCTTTGTAATCCAGTGATGCCTGTTCGTGCCAATTGTTTCAAACCATAAGGACGAAGCACTTCAATACATGCATCAATTTTCTCGTGGGTACCAGCCACTTGAATCATGATACTTTTTTGTGCAACATCGACAATATCTGCACGAAAAGGCGCAATTACTGCCTGAATCTCTGAACGAATTGCTGTCGGTGCATTGACTTTAATTAAAGCCAACTCCCGTTCAATATGTGGGTCGCATGAAATGTCTAAAACTTTAAAGACCTCGATTTGCTTATTTAATTGCTTAATTACTTGCTCGAGTTCTGCTAAGTCTGTCACATTCACGACAATGGTCATGCGCGATAACGCTTCTTTTTCCGTCACACCAACTGAAATACTTTCGATATTCACTTGACGGCGGTTCAAAACACTCGTTACTCGGCTTAAGACACCTGATTTATTTTCTACTAACGCAACGATTACTCGCCTCATAACCCTTCCACCCCAATCATTTTATGATTTGGCATACCCGAAGGCACCATTGGTAACACATGCTCCTCGCTCGAAATAATCACTTCAATTACTTGTGGACCTTTATATGTAAAAGCTTCGTTCAAATCCTCTGTTAACGTCTGAGGATCGACTAAGCGAGTACCCTTAATACCATATGCTTCCGATAGTTTCATAAAATCTGGTTGAGAATTAAAAACTGAGGCTGATAAGCGATTTTGATGGAAACGCTCTTGCCATTGACGAACCATCCCAAGAGACCCGTTGTTCAAAATTACAAACTTTACATTGAGTTCGTATTCATTTAAAATCGCTAGCTCCTGATTGGTCATTTGAAAACCACCGTCACCAACAAAGACCACCACATCTCGATTGCGATGAGCAAATTGTGCCCCAATCCCAGCCGGAATACCATAGCCCATCGTGCCCAGTCCGCCACTCGTAATTAATTGTTTCGCAAAATTGAAAGGATAATACTGCGCCACCCACATTTGATGTTGACCCACATCGGTAATAACAAAAGCATCACCATTCGTAATTTCACCAATGATTTCAATCACCTTTTGCGGCTTAATTTCACTTGTATTGGCTCGATCGTAACCGAAAGGATGATTGTTTTTTCTTGATTGACAAAGCTCTTGCCAGTCAGTCATTTCAATTTTTTGATATGGATAATCTAACAAATGTTCTAGCGCAACTTTCGCATCTCCCACAATTGGAATATCCGTTTGGATGACCTTACCAATCTCAGCAGGATCAATATCAATATGAGCAATCGTCGCATGTGGCGCAAATTCCGATGGACAAGAAGCCAATCGATCATCAAAACGACTGCCAATATTCACAAGAAAATCGCATTCTGCCAAAGCCATATTTGCAGCGTAACTACCATGCATCCCACCCATCCCTAGAAAATAGGGTGAGCTAGTTGGGACAATTCCTAAACCTAATAACGTGGAGATAACCGGCAATTCATATTTTTCAACAAACTCACGAAGTAACCACTCTCCTTGAGCTGCCGTCACCCCCGCACCAATTAGTAACAACGGACGCTGCGCTTGCTGTAAACCAGCCATCAAGCGCTTAATTTGGCTAGTCGATGGATTTAAATTGGGTTGGTACGTTGGTAAAGAAACAATTTGTTTGGCATCATCTGCTTGCGTCACTTTTAAGGTCATATCTTTTGGTAAATCGATTACGACAGGCCCTTTCCGACCAGTTGTTGCAATATGAAAAGCTTCAGCTATCGTTTTTTCTAAATCATTGATGTCCCTGACTTGATAATTGTGTTTCGTAATCGGTAAAGTAATCCCTAAGATATCAGCCTCTTGAAAAGCGTCTTTACCAATCACCGGACTTGCTACCTGACCAGTAATCACGATTAAAGGCGTGGAATCCGCCATTGCATCGGCAATTCCAGTAACTGCATTCGTTGCCCCCGGACCACTCGTTACTAACACAACACCCGGATTCCCAGTTGATTTAGCATAGCCTTGCGCTGCATGGACGGCCCCTTGTTCATGCCTCGTTAAAATATTAGGAATTTCAGCATCATATAAGGCATCATATATTGGCAAAACCGCACCACCTGGATAGCCAAAAATCAGTTCAACTGATTGTTTCTGTAAACAATGAATCAATAGTTGAGCACCAGAATATATTTGCTTCGTCGCTTCTTCCGTCTGTACATTCTCCATTCTAGTTCCTCCTATTTTTCAAACCCTTTTAATTTTTATTTTCTACCTGTTATCTAAATTCAAATAAAAAAGAACATCCTTCTAAAAACTTAGAATGGATGTTCTTGTAAAAGAATCCCATTCCATAACACGAATAGGACTTAAACAATCAGAGCAACATTCGCTCTGCGTTCCAAGTCCCTACCTAATAATGACTAATAATAAGTATAATTTATTCGTGTTCATCGAAATCGTCCTCTCAAACTTAATTTTTCTAACTTTTTTATAATATATCCTTAATCAAATTAAAAGTCAATGAGTTTTGTCAGAAAATTTGAACTTTTTAGAGAAAGAAAAAAAATCCTTTGAGAGATCAGAGGATTTTTTCGAAAATTGGTAGCATTCAAATCAACATGGCTCTAATTTCAATCCACTCAACCTAAACAGGTTGAGACTAGTCAAATGTTTGACCTTTACCAACGATTTGTCCTTATTTCAATCCACTCAACCTAAACAGGTTGAGACCTGCATCTTCTGCTGCCCAACTGTCTAACACTGCTTATTTCAATCCACTCAACCTAAACAGGTTGAGACTCACTCGTTTTTTCCAGTTGATCATCAGTAAAACCATTTCAATCCACTCAACCTAAACAGGTTGAGACAGCGCTATTTTTGGCTTTAACATGCGGTACATTATATTTCAATCCACTCAACCTAAACAGGTTGAGACTCGTTGGAAGATTTTTGATCTAATGGCAAAACGTATTTCAATCCACTCAACCTAAACAGGTTGAGACCAAACTAGATGCGAATATCGTGTACACCGCTTGGATTTCAATCCACTCAACCTAAACAGGTTGAGACAACCAAAATGCAAGCGTCTGTTGATGGATTGCCAATTTCAATCCACTCAACCTAAACAGGTTGAGACGTTTAGAGGTAACTTATTCGAAATTAACTAAAAAAATTTCAATCCACTCAACCTAAACAGGTTGAGACCAATGGCAAACGTGATTGCATTTAGGCAAGTTGCATTTCAATCCACTCAACCTAAACAGGTTGAGACTGAAATTCGATTACTTTGGCGTTAGCACACAAGTATTTCAATCCACTCAACCTAAACAGGTTGAGACAATGTCAGTCTATCAACTATGATAGTTGGGCAAGCATTTCAATCCACTCAACCTAAACAGGTTGAGACGTATTCATAAATTCGGTGACCTGGACGAAGACGTATTTCAATCCACTCAACCTAAACAGGTTGAGACAGCCCTACAAAAAGACAAGCCTTACTTGTTTAACATTTCAATCCACTCAACCTAAACAGGTTGAGACACATTTTGTATAATCCGCCGAAAATGCCGATGGTATTTCAATCCACTCAACCTAAACAGGTTGAGACACAATTACATATCCATTGCCTAAAATCGCACCAGGATTTCAATCCACTCAACCTAAACAGGTTGAGACGCGAAGTAATCAGTGGTACAAGTGGCGGCGGATTATTTCAATCCACTCAACCTAAACAGGTTGAGACGCTTACCTCGATATCGCAAAAAATCGTGTGGGAATATTTCAATCCACTCAACCTAAACAGGTTGAGACAAGAAAACCATGTTTTGGTGTCATGTTACAGCGATATTTCAATCCACTCAACCTAAACAGGTTGAGACCGTTATTTCTAAAGGGAAGTTGCCAGGCAAGAGAAATTTCAATCCACTCAACCTAAACAGGTTGAGACATTCTTTGGCAACATGTCTAACATTTAGATTTGCTATTTCAATCCACTCAACCTAAACAGGTTGAGACGGTGTGGCAAGTCTCACGTAGTACCATCAAGAACAATTTCAATCCACTCAACCTAAACAGGTTGAGACAACCATCTTTTGTTTGTGTTGCTGGCGTGTAATTCGATTTCAATCCACTCAACCTAAACAGGTTGAGACTGTACATCTTTAAACTTATCGATTAAAGCATAATCATTTCAATCCACTCAACCTAAACAGGTTGAGACATCGGTAGCCGTTTCGTCCTCGCTTTGGATTTCAATTTCAATCCACTCAACCTAAACAGGTTGAGACGACCTCGTGAAACTTTCTTCGCGAAACCATCGTTATTTCAATCCACTCAACCTAAACAGGTTGAGACCACTTGGCCTTTTGTTGTAAAATTCAATACAACTATTTCAATCCACTCAACCTAAACAGGTTGAGACATTTTTAACATCTAGATTGATAGATGGGGAAATCATTTCAATCCACTCAACCTAAACAGGTTGAGACACTTGCGTACTTTTTCCCTCTGTTCACGAATGAGTATTTCAATCCACTCAACCTAAACAGGTTGAGACTAATACGTAACGCTTTGCCGATTCTAAATAAAAAATTTCAATCCACTCAACCTAAACAGGTTGAGACCGTGCCAAACTTTTCTACTATTTTTCCTGACAAAATTTCAATCCACTCAACCTAAACAGGTTGAGACGGTATCCCATAGATAAAAACAAAATCGATGATGTATTTCAATCCACTCAACCTAAACAGGTTGAGACGATATCGAAACAACAGAAGAATCGTTGAAAACGCTACCTAAAATTTAAGTTCTTAATAATGTTTTTTTAATTTTTCAAATATACCCTATAAATATCTATACACACATATTATATAAATAAATGTTTTTTTGTCAAACATTAGCAAGCGCTTTCTTATTTGTGAATCACGAACACCTTTTTGAAAGGTTTTAACTACATCTAAAAATAGAATACAAATCATACAAATATTATATTAAGTTGTTAAGACTTTTTCACTTTTCTAAATAAAGATATAAAATACTCCGTTGAGAATGACAATTACTTTATAAAAATTTAGTTTGACAAGATTTTTTCAAAAATAAAAAGACCTTTCTATTAACAATAAATAGAAAAGTCTTTTTCAATTCACTTAGAAAAATAGAAAAACATAATTAATTTTCAATCCACACATCACTCTCTCAAGCAACGTGACGTTTTACCATTCAAAAAAACCGCTGAAACCTACGGTATCAACGGTTCAAAAAACTTCTTTACTTAACAGCGTCTTTAAGAGCTTTACCTGGTTTGAATGCAGGTACTTTGCTTGCAGGGATTTGAATCTCTTCACCAGTTTGTGGGTTACGTCCTTTACGTTCTGCGCGAGTACGTACTTCGAAGTTACCAAAACCGATCAATTGAACTTTTTCACCGTTAGCTAAAGCTTCTTGAATTGTTGAAAATACCGCATCTACTGCTGCAGTTGCGTCTTTTTTTGTTAAGCTTGTTGCTGCTGCAACTTTTTCGATTAATTCTGCTTTGTTTGCCATGGATGGTTTCACCTCCTGAAAATTGTTTTGATGTCTTACTTTTCACACAGTTGAGTGGTCCAACTGTGTAGTAAATATTGACTTAACCCATCAATATTATGATATAACGTTATCACATGAACCTTGTAATATCAAGGATTTTCGCATTTTTATACCATTTTTTTTCGTTTCTATTGTTTCCTTTGTCAAACACTGAAAACTATGGTAAAATCTTTATTTTCTTCTACGAGAAATGATTCGAATTGGCGTTCCTTCAAAGGTAAAAGCCTTCCTAATTTGGTTTTCTAAGAAGCGTGAATAAGAGAAATGCATCAGTTCTTCTTCGTTCACAAAAACAACAAAGGTTGGTGGTTTGATTGCTACTTGCGTTGAGTAGAAAATCTTCAAGCGACGGCCTTTATCTGTTGGTGTCGGATTGATTGCAACTGCATCCATGATCACATCATTTAATAATGCTGAAGGGATACGCATGCTTTGATTTCTACTTACTTCTTCAATCAATGCTGGTAATTTATTTAAACGTTGTTTCGTTTCAGCTGAAACAAAAATAATTGGTGCATAATCTAAATACTGGAATTCATCACGAATTTTTTCTTCAAATGCTTTCATTGTATGGGTATCTTTTTTGACAAGGTCCCATTTATTAACGACAATCACCATACCACGGCCAGCTTCGTGCGCATAGCCTGCAATACGTTTATCTTGTTCGCGAATGCCCTCTTCGCCATTAATGACGAATAAAACAACGTCGGAGCGTTCAATCGCTCGCATCGCCCGCATTACGCTATATTTTTCAGTACTTTCGTAGACTTTTCCGCGTTTACGCATTCCAGCCGTGTCAATCATAATAAATTTTTGACCGTTATCATCAACAAATTCTGTATCGACCGCGTCACGCGTTGTTCCTTCGATATCAGAAACAATCACACGCTCTTCTCCTAAAATGGCGTTGATTAATGATGATTTACCGACATTGGGACGGCCGATTAAACTAAATTTAATAATGCCTTCTTCTTCCGGTTCGATTTCTGTACTAAAATGTTTTACTGCTTCATCTAAGACATCACCTAAACCTAAACCGTGGCTTCCAGAAACTGGATAAGGTTCGCCTAGTCCTAATGAATAAAATTCAAAAATATCATTACGCATTTCTGGATTATCGACTTTATTCACTGCTAAGATGACTGGCTTATTACTCTTGTATAAAATTCGTGAAACAAACTCATCTGCGTCTGTCACGCCTTCTTTTCCGCTTGTCACAAAAATAATGACATCTGCCTCATCAATCGCAATTTCTGCTTGGTGCTTAATTTGTTCCATAAATGGCTCATCGCTTAAATCGATTCCGCCTGTATCAATAATACTAAATTCTCTACCTAACCACTCACCGGTAGCGTAAATTCGATCTCTTGTAACACCAGGAATGTCTTCTACAATAGAAATACGTTCTCCAGCAATACGGTTAAACAAAGTCGATTTACCTACGTTTGGACGGCCGACAATGGCAATAGTTGGATTTGACATGTTAATCCCCCGTTATTTTTTATTTTCACCAGAAGGGATCGCTCAAATCTCCTTCTCCTGACTTTCAACTAGTCTAGTTTACCTAATGATAATGAAACTTGCAAGTATTCCACAAAAAAAGAGCCGTGATTTCTCACAGACTCTTCATTATTCTTAATCTTCTTGGCTTTCTTTTAAAGCATCGCCTAAAATATCACCCATTGTAAAGCCTGTAGACTCTTCTGGCATTACATAAGTGTCTTTAGCAACTTCTTCTGGTTCTTCTTCTTTAGCTTCTAAGGCTTTGATACTTAAAGCAATTCGGTGTTCAGTTGGATTCACTTCTAAAACCTTCACTTGAATTGTTTGGCCTTCTTGTAAAACTTCATGTGGTGTTGCAATGTGTTTGTGCGAAATTTGAGAAATATGCACAAGTCCTTCAACTCCTGGGAAGACTTCTACAAAGGCACCAAAGCTCGTTAAGCGTTTAACCGTTCCTTCTAGAACAGTACCTACAGCTGCTTTGTTTTCGATGTCTGTCCAAGGTCCAGGCAATGTATCTTTAATTGATAATGATACACGTTCAGTTGTTGGATCGACAGAAAGAACAGATACTTGTACTTTTTCGCCAACTTTTAAAGCGTCGCTTGCTTTTGCAATATGCGTATGCGCAATTTCAGAGACGTGAACAAGTCCATCGACGCCACCTAAATCAATAAATGCACCGAAATCAGTTAAACGAGCAACAGTTCCTTCGATTTGGTCGCCTTCTTTAATTGAAGCTAACAATTCTTCACGTTTTGATTCTTTCTCAAGCTCTACAACTGCTTTATGAGATAAGATCAAACGATTTTCAGATGGTTCGATTTCAATAATTTTGAAAGTCATCGTTTGACCTTTGTAGCTTTCAAAATCATCAACAAAGTGATCTTCTACCATGGATGCTGGTACGAAACCACGTACACCGACATCCACAACTAAACCGCCTTTGACAACATTTGTAACTGGTGCTTCAATGATTTTATCATCTTTAAAGTCTTGTTCAATTTCTTCCCAAACCTTTTTCGCATCTAAGCGACGTTTTGACAATAAGTAACTGCCGTTTTCTTTATCTTTCCCAATAGCAGAGATTACAACTAAATCAAGTACATCTCCAACTTTAACTACTTCATTAATATCCTCAACAGGTAAAGTTGATAATTCTTTCATTGGAACAACACCTTCAACACCTGCACCTTCAATTCCGACAACCGCTTGTTTGTCCTCAATTGCTAGTACCTCGCCTTTAACGATATCCCCAACATTTACTTCTTGGAAATTGCTCAATGCCGATTCCATTGTTTCATTTCCAGATTCCACATGATTGTTTTCAAATTCTGTCATGACTAGTGCCCTCCTACCAACGATTTCTATATTTTTACAACTCACATAGTAAGTGTATGCTATTCTTAAGAAAAAATAAAGCGATTTCTTGCGTTTTCGTTAAAAAGAATTGATTTTTTGGACAATTCTCTCATTTATCACTAATTTAAACTTTTATTTAATTAAAGCTTGTTTATGCTCGACGATTTCTTCAATCCTTTTTACCACTTCAGCAATGGATAAACCAGTTGTATCGACTAAAAATGCATCCTTTGCTTGTTTCAATGGTGAAACTTCTCGAGTAGAGTCTAGGTAATCTCTTTGCTCAATTTCTTTTTTAAGTGTTTCAAAATCAGTTGCAATCCCCGCTGCTTGATTTTCTTTAAAACGACGCTCCGCACGTTCAAGGACACTCGCCACTAAAAAGATTTTTACTTCAGCATTAGGTAAGACTGCCGTCCCAATGTCACGACCGTCCATTACAACTCCCCCATTTTTAGCAATTTCTTTTTGGACTTCGACTAATTTCTCACGGACACCGGACCAGGCAGAAACTTCCGAAACACCATTTGTGACATCATTTTGACGAATCGCCTCGGTCACTTCTTGCCCAGCTACAAAAACTTTTTGTCCTGCAACGGTTTGTTCAAAAGAAATGGGATAGCGCTCGACTAAGTCCACTAAGCCTTCCTCATCAGAAAAAGAAATTTTATGTTGGATAGCTAAATAGGTTACGCTACGATACATTGCTCCTGTATCAGTATAAATATATCCGTAATTCTTAGCTAAGATTTTGGCAACGGTACTTTTTCCTGACGAGGCCGGCCCGTCAATGGCTATGTTAATTTTATTCATTTGTATACTCCTTGTTTATCTAATTTACGCGAAAAAAACCGCCGCGACGGTTTTTTATCGAATCCTTAATTGTTGTCCTGGTGTTAAGAAGAAATTATCTGCTGTCATACCGTTTAAGCGATACAACTCATCGACAGAAATCCCTGCACGTGCTGCAACGTTATTTGGTCCTTCACCCGCTAACACCTCAATGTAATCACCTTCCGCATTTTCAGGCGTTGTTGGTGTTTCTGGTGTTTCCGGCGTTTCAGGTACCGTAGGCGTTTCCGGTTGTGCTGGTGGTGTAACTGGTTGTTCAGATGATTGCGTTGATTCTTGTGTTTCTGAACTCATTGAAGTACTTGACTCTGTGCTGCTTGATTCTGTTTCTTTTGTCGTACTTTCAATTGTCGAGCTACTTGATTCAATCGTTGATTCGATCGTCGGTGCTGTTTCAGGTTTATTTTTTTGGAATAAAACCCAAGCACCCGTTCCAATTGGGATTGCTACGATTAAAAAGATCAAAATTAATACAATCGTCAAGAAAGTTGTATTGGATTTTTTACTATTACGCTTGGCAGAACGTGAGTAAGTCTCTTCACCTTCTGTATCGTAGATGGGTTGTTCCCATGGCTCATTCATCTCATTCTGTTGATTTTTGTTCTTGTTTTTTCTGCTCACTGCTTTACCCTCCCACTCTCTTATCGCCGTATTATACCATAGAGAAATGAGTCATGTCTTACAATTTTAAAAGCTTTTTTATTCTTTAAACATTCTTTGTAAAATTGCTTGCCAATCCTCTTCATTTTTTATAATCTCAAAAGGTTCTACGGATTTATCTGGTATTGTTGCACCATGAAAATCACAACAAATCGATTCCTCAAGGTTATTTTCACCCATTGCCGCTAATAAAAAAGCTCTGCGACACCCTGGGGTCTCTATATACTGTAACATTTGTTGTAGTTTTTTTTGTTTCTGATGCTCATTTTCTTTTAAGGCATCGAGAAAAAGGGACATGCCTTCTCTTTTTCCTTGTTGATGCCATTTCAACTGAAGCTCATCAAAGACGTTTTCGACTTTCATCCCTAACATTTGTTCGAAATGCTCGCGTTTTTCCTGATTCGACTGATGAAAAAACCGATGAATTTGTTCATCTCCCGGCTGATAAAGTAATAAACTATAACTTTGTTCTTGATCGCGCCCGGCCCGGCCGATTTCTTGAATGTAGTTTTCCATACTATCTGGCAAATCGTAATGAATCACGTAACGAATATCACTTTTATTAATGCCCATCCCAAAGGCATTCGTCGCTATTAAAATGTGCAATTCCTGATCGTGAAACTGTTTTTGTAAAAGCGATCGTTGCTGATAGTCTAAGCCCCCATGATAATAACCGACAGAATAAGTAACTTTTAACCTATCATACAATCGCTCAACTTGTTTGCGGGTTGCACAATAAATAATGGTCGCACCGGCAATTTTTTTTAATGTTTCTTCTAAAACAGCTTCTTTATCCGTCGTTTTTTCGACAAGTAAAGCGATATTCGAGCGATTAGCGGATTGTCTGAATACAATCGTTTTCTCCCCAATTAAAAATCGTTTAATATCCGCTTCGACTTGCGCATTAGCGGTCGCAGTTAAAGCTAATGTAACCGGATGATTTAATTCGGCTTTTATTACGCCTAAGTTACGATATTCTGGTCGAAAATCAATGCCCCATTGTGAGACGCAATGCGCTTCATCCACGACAAAGAGAGCAATTTTTTGTTGCTTTAAGCGTTGTAAGACATGCGGCTGTGATAACATTTCAGGACTTAAAAAAAGAAACTTAAATTGTTCCAATCGTTGCAAAATATAAGCTTTTTCAAAGTCTTTTAGTGTCGAATTCAAGGCGACTGCTCGTTTTTCCCCGAAGGATAGTAGCGAACTGACTTGATCTTCCATTAAAGAAATCAAAGGCGCCACAATCACTACGAGTCCCTCTTGTAAATACCCGGTCAATTGGTAACAAAGGCTCTTACCATTGCCGGTCGGTAAAATCCCTAACGTATCGTTTTTCATTAATAATGATTGAATAATTTCTTTTTGGCTTTCCCGAAACGAATCATAACCAAAATATTTTTTCAAGGCTTGTTCTAACATCACAATCCTCTTTTCTGTTTAATTTGATACAAACGCAGCTCAAAAAAAGAAAAATCTGATTCCCCTAAGAGTTCTTTATACGAATAATTCCAAGAATCCGCCGGTAAATGACGGAATTGTTCAAAAGCTTCCGCTGAAATTAGCTGTTCAAAAGGAAATCTCGGATCAACAAAAGCCCATTCAATCAAATGATCATGCAATGTTCCCGGACGAATGTGACGTTTGTGGCAAATTTCTTCGACCGAATTACCTGACAGAAACATTTCTTGCGACAATTGTGCACTTTGGTTCGCATTAGCCAATAAAATGGGTTGAACAAATTGGTACAGTAAAAAATCCGGATGTAGCTCTAATTCAGTAAAAAAACGATGGCGCATTGCTGATAAGTATAACTGGTTCCAAGGAAATTCTTGAACCTCATTTGGTAACAGCTGGAAAAAAGCCGCACCATTTTGTTGAAAACCAATCAGACTTCGTGCTAAAAAATCAGCATTTTCTTGCGATAGTGCTGAAAATAAGCAACTTAATTCCTCGAAAATGCGCTGATTGAGCTCACTCTTATGATTGCTCACAAACTGACGCGTTTTTGCTAAATAGTAGGGTGAATTTTCAATCGGTAAATAGTGCTTACTCTTACCTAAATAAGAGGCTACTTGAACTAAAAATTGAATCAAACGCCAAACTTCGCTTTCTTTTTTACCATAGCGATAATAGTCAATTGTCTGAATAAAAGTCGGGGTTTCGATTGAATCCTCTGTTATGAGTTGCCAATAATTCGATTGGCTTGAGACACATTCAATCTTTTTTTCAGCTTCCAATTGTTTTAAATGAAGCGTTAATTCTTTTTCCGTTAATTTAGGAAAACTACCAAAATAAGGTAATAAATCATTAAAAAAAGCGTAACTTAACACCGATGTCGTTCGTCTACCAATTAGTAGCTGATAGAGCGTCGTCGACTTTAACTTGTGGTTTTGTAGAAATAAGGCTAAAATAAATGTATTCATTTGGACCTCCAGAAAGTGGTGATACGATGCCTCAATTATGTAAAATTATCCCTGAACGCTGTATTGCATGCGGTCTTTGTGCCGTTTATGCTCCTGATACATTCGATTACGACGACGAAGGAATTGTCCTGTTCGCCCAAGATCCAAGCGCGCATCAGCAGTTTATTTCAGAAGAAAATGCCAACCAGGTACTTTTAGCATATCAAAAATGCCCGACTCGTGCCATTGTTATTGAGAAATAATCGCTTTTATTGATATATTTATTTACGCAAAAAAGCTGGAGACTGTCATTTCTTTGACAATCCCCAGCTTTTTTGATTTAAATCGATTGGTGTTTATTAAAATGTTGTTTACGAGCTAACCATGGTAATAATTTAGCATGTAATACTAAGAAGACACTCGTTACGATACTGCCTTTAATTAAATTAAATGGCAATACCCCAATTACAACATAACTTGCTAAACTCATTCCTAAGAACTGATCTGACGTAACACCAAAGAACATTAGGTATAACGGTGTGATTACGAAATAGTTTGCTATGCTCATGAGTAAACTCATTGCTAAAATGCCAATCGTTGTCCCAATTAATTTATTAAATTTCGCTGTTCCACGTCGGAAAAAATAATAAATTGGTAAAGTAAAGACGACCGTTGCAATAAAACTTGCCACGTCACCTACAAGGTTTTGCGGTGAAAGTCCAGTCGTAATCGTATGTAAAGTTGAACGAATCAACGCCGTTACAACACCCGCTAAGGGCCCGTATAAAAACATACTCAACAAGACGGGAATATCACTGAAATCGACTTTTAAGAAAGGAAACATTGGTAAAATTGGGAAAGCAATAAACTGTAAAACTAACCCCATTGCTGCAAACATTGACACCGACACCATTTTTTGAACTTTGTTACTCATTTTAAAATCCTCCTAATTTGTTAGGAATCATCTTCAAACGTCCTTAGTACTGCGATTTACAAAAAAGATACCCTACTTTTCTCTACAGAAAAATAGGGTATCCGAGATTGTATGCAAAAGCAATCTAAATACGCCCTATCTTCTCTTATCCAGACTGTACTGTCGGTATTGGAATTTCACCAATTCAGCCACTTTTTAATTAAAAAAAGCAGGTCGTGGACTATAACCACCGGTCGGGAATTTCACCCTGCCCTGAAGACGAACCTTATATTTTTTTATTACATTTCTAGTATACCTATTTTTGTGAAAAATGCAACTAGTTTGAATTCTGAAAATTATTTACTTTTTTTCGCAAGATTTAATAGTTGGCTCACTTCTTTTTTAGATAGGATACGGTAATCTCCTGGTCGTAATTTTTCTAACGTTAAATCGCCGTATTTTTCACGTTTTAATTTTTGAACAGGTAGCCCCACTGCATTTAACATGTTTTTAACTTGATGGTTTTTCCCTTCATGAATGGTTAATTCCACAATACTTGTACCTGACGTAATATCATTTGATAAGATTTGGAATTTAGCAGGTGCCATTTTTTGACCTTCTATTTTGATGCCCCGTGTTAATGGTAAAAGTTGTTTGTTTTCTGCTTTCCCTTTAACTTTAGCCACATAAACTTTATCGATTTCGTATTTTGGATGTGTCAATTTTTGTGAGAAATCCCCATCGTTAGTTAAAATCAATAAACCAGACGTATCATAATCTAAACGTCCCACAGGGTAAATACGCTCGCGAACACTCGGGAAGAAATCCGTTACCACTCGACGGCCTTTATCATCAGCAACGGCTGAGATTACACCTCTTGGTTTATAAAACAAGTAATATACTGGCTCTTCTTGATAAATTGGAATATCATCGACAGCAATTTGATCTTTCCCACTGACTTTTGTTCCTAATTCTCGAACAATTTTTCCATTAACTTTTACTCGACCGGCAAGAATATATTCTTCGGCTTTTCTACGTGATGCCACACCTGCATGCGCCATGACTTTTTGTAATCTTTCCATTTATTCGTCTCCTTCATTTTCGGACTGTAACGATTCATTTTTAAAACGATCAAAAAATAAATCTTTGGGCATTTCATCAGACAATTCTTTTTCCATTTCTTTAATATCTGGTAAATCATTCATCGATTTCAAACCAAAATAATCCATAAAGTAATCCGTTGTACCATACAAAATCGCACGTCCCGGTCCATCGACTCGCCCTTGCTCTTTGATTAACTGTAAAGCAGTCAGACGTTGAATTGATCCAGATGATTTGACGCCTCGAATTTGTTCCACTTCAATTCTAGTGATTGGTTGTTTATAAGCAATGATCGCTAGTGTTTCAACTGCAGCTTTTGATAATCGGTTGGACATCGGTGATTGCGCGTAACGAGTCAGTAATGGCGCAAATTCTTTTTTTGTGGTTAAAATGAATTGGTTGCCTACTTCTAAAATTTGCAATCCTCTTGTTTGATTTGTTTCATATGAGTGATTCAATTCTTGAATTAACGGATAAACGCTTGCCGTAGTTATTTCTAGTAAATAACTTAATTCCTCTAGCTGTATCCCTTCATCCCCAACAACAAATAAAATCGCTTCTAATTCACTTAATTTATTCATTTGGTTCTCCTATTGCATAAAGCATAATTTCATCATAATTTTCTTTTTGTTCGACATGAACTTTTTTATTTTTCATCAATTCTAGTAAAGCTAGGAAAGTTGTAACCATTTCATTTTTACTATACGTCATAAAAAGTGAGCGTAACGCTCGACCTTGATGACGTTCTAATTGTTGAATTTCTCCTTCTATCCAAGCCATTTTTTCTTTAATCGTCGCGGTTTCCGTTGCGATTGTTGTTTGTGTCGGCGTATTTTGTTTTCTTGTTTCTAACATATGATGGAAGGCTAAAAACAAATCTACTTTGGTCAGCTGATTACTGGCTAATGAAGGCTCTTCTTCTTGCTTAAATTGATCAACGTTCATCGGATCTTTCGTCAAATATTGACTACGTTCTTCCGCTTTTTCAGCTAAACGATCGGCAACGTATTTATATTTTCGATATTCCAACAACTGATTAACAAGGGCCTCGCGTGGATCTTCTTCAAAAAAATCTTCTTCTGGTTCATATTCAATATCAACAATCGGCAACAAGGTTTGGCTCTTAATTGCCATCAGTGTTGCAGCCATGACTAAGTATTCTCCTGCAACACTCAGTTCAAATTCTTTCATTGTTCGAATGTATTTCATATATTGTTCCGTCACTTCGGCAATCGGAATATCATAAATATCAATTTCTAATTTCTGAATTAAATGGAGTAATAAATCAAGCGGACCTTCAAAAATATCTAATTTAATTTTAATTTCTTGCATCTTGTCACCTTCTTGTCTCTCTTAGGCTCTTGGGAAATATTGTTTATATACTTCTGTCATTCGTTTTTTCGAAATATGCGTATAAATCTGAGTCGTTGAAATATCCGCATGACCAAGCAATTCCTGAACCGTACGCAAATCTGCTCCATTTTCTAATAAATGCGTGGCAAAGCTATGGCGTAATGTATGAGGGGTTACATTTTTATGAATGCCAGCTTCACGAACAAGGATTTTTAAATTTTTCCAGATTCCTTGTCGACTTAAGCCCGTTCCTTGACGATTGACAAATAAATGGGTTTCATCGGGTTGCTTAGCTGTTAAAAATGGCCGAGACTCTTCCAAATAACGAGTAATCCAATCAATCGCTAAATCACCCAAAGGGACGATTCGCTCTTTATCACCTTTACCAATCGTTTGTAATAATCCCATGCTCAAATGCAAATCTTTCAACTCTAAGTTTACTAACTCGCTCACCCGTAAACCTGTCGCATAAAGTACTTCTAAAATTGCACGATCACGGATACCTAATATTTCGTTTGTATCCGGTGCTTCAATTAATTGCTCCACTTCGGATAAACTTAATGTATCCGGCAATCGTTGGGCTTTTTTAGGCATTTCAATATGCTGCATCGGATTATGATCCGTATACCGCTCTTGTCGTAAAAATTGATGAAATTGTCGTAGACTAGTAATCATGCGGGCAATCGTTGCCGCTGATTTTTGCTCATTTTTCAAAATCTGTAAAAAATCAATCACTAAAAAACGATCAATACTTTGCCAATCAGTCATTTGCTGTTCAGTTAAAAAAACAAAATAGCGTTCCAAATCTCTTTGGTAGTTGGTTTTGGTATTTTCGGCTAAGCCGCGTTCAATCGTTAAATAGTGCAAATATTCTTCGATTTGCTCTCTCATGTCTTCACCCACTCTCAACTCCTTATCATACCAAATTTTCACCCTTTCGAATAGTTCACAAAAGAAAAAAGCGAAAACTTCTCATTAGAGTCGGTTTTCGCTTTTATTTTTTTTTTGGCACTCTCGACAAATCCCATGAAAAGTTAAGCGATGATCTTTAACAAAAAAAGAAAAATCACGTTCAACAATTTCTTCGACGTCTCTTAATAAGTCTTCTTCAATTTCTTCAATATTTCCACACTCTAAACATAATAAATGATGATGGAAATGGGTTGCGCCTTCTTTTCTTAAATCATAACGGGCAACGCCATCGTCAAAGCTAATTTTATCGACCACTTTAATATCCGTTAAGATTTCAAGTGTCCGATAAACAGTCGCCAAACCAATATCTGCATTTTTCTTTTTAACAAAGAAATAAATTTCTTCTGCTGATAAATGGTCCTTTTCATTTTCTAATAAGACTAATAAGGTCGCTTCTCGTTGAGGAGTTAATTTAAATCCTGATTCATGTAATTGTGTCTTCGTTTTCTTTAAAGAATCTGTAATATTCATTTTTCTCTCACCCTTATTTATAATGATTCTAATGTATAATCTTTGTACACAAGAACTATTATAAAGTAGCGACCTCAAATTAACAAGCGAACAACAGAAAACTTTTCATATTAAGCATTTTTCATTCTCAATTAGATACACAATGAGAATGCTATTTATCTTCAAGTTCAATTATTGATTTTCTTCTACCATTTCGTTGTCTGAGTTTTTAATATCATCCGGGAATCTCGCTGTGTCAAAAACTTCTTGATTTAATACATCAATATAAGTGACATCCATTTGAATTTCTTCTTCTGTTCGACCATCTAATACCTGATAGAATAATGAATAAAAGACTAATCCCAACACACCAAAACCATCAAAACTATTTTCAAAAGCCTCTCGATCAACAGAGACTTTCAGATTTCGCAATTTTTTATCAAAAGTCAATTCTTTAAATGAAGTAAAGTTTTCGTCATTCAATAATTCGTTAATAACGTCTTCAGCACCTGTCTGCATTTCTTGCAACATTTCCTTATGCTTAGCTTTACTCATTGTAAACGTGATTGAACCATCTGCATTTTCAACTTTTTTTGAAATACCGTTCTCTTTATCCTCATCGGTTAATTTTAGCACCTCACCCATTTCTTCGCCTTTTTCAACGAACATCGCTGGCAAAGTAACTTCGACATTTAAAAGCTTCTTATCTACCTTAATAGATTGTTCAGCTGATTGATTAACCTCTTCTATCTTATCTTCGCCTTGAGACGAATGATTCGTGCTACCTGCTTCAGAACTACAAGCACTAATCATAAGAAAGAGACTCGTTAGTACCAACAAACGCAAACATTTTTTCATAATACCCTCCCAATTTCGGACTAAAAATCAGTCGAATTAATCAATGCTTTCTTCTGCTTTTTGTGTTAAGCGCGTAATCCCATCTTTTTGTTCAATTAAGCGTTGTTTCATTAAATTCCCTAAAGCACGTTTGAATTGCCCTTTACTAATACCAAACATTTTTTGAATATCTTCTGGTGCTGACTTATCAGTATAATTCATTTGATGTTCAGGCGCTCTTGTTAAGAAGGCTAAAATCATTGACGCATCATCGCCAATTGCTTCGTGTGCTCTTGGCTTTAATGAGATATTTAGCACCCCATCTGGGCGCACACCAATCACACGACCTGAAACTTCTTCACCTAGACGCGGTTCTTGATAACGCTCAGACGGATGAATAAAGCCTAAGTAGTTATCTTCTGTAATGATGAAGCTTCCGACCATTTTTAAACGGTAAACCATCCCTTTAATATCTTTATTTAAGAATGTCTCATCTCCAGCACGACCCATGGCTTGGAAGAATTTCTCATCGGCAATTGTGCCCCATAAACGATCTTTGTCATCGACTTTCAAGGCGATCATCAATTTGTCACCTTTTTTAGGCCATAATTCGCGCATTAAAGGCAATTCGTCTGAAGATACGGCAACGTCTTTATCTTTTAAGCCGATATTAACGAATACACCCAAATCGCGACGTGAATCGGTCACTTCACCAATGGCATATTGGCCTTTACGACTTTCTGGTAAAACCGTCGTCAAACGCCAGTCTTGATTTTGATTTTGATAAGCAAAACCTTCGACTGCTTCGCCTAATTTATGCTCGCCTTCTTCTTTATCTAAGCGAAAAGTTATGCCCTCTTTTTGGACAAAGTAAGCTTTTTCGTTTTCATCGATAATAATACCGCTAAAAATCGATCCTGTTAATTCTTTCATATTTATTTCCTCATTCCTTCTAGATTTATCCGATTAAGCGAATAAGTGCTATTGTTATAATACCTGTAATCACAATCTTCATCAAATCTTTTGTATAATATCCGACTAAAAATGTGGGAATACAAGCAAGTGTTTCTTCTAATTTTAATCTTGGTAGTCCCCCGTCTTCGATTGTTAACAAACTTTGGAATAATAAAGCCGCTAAAATACATAATGGCAAGTAATCTAACACTTGACGAAAACGTGGTGAAAAGGTGACATTTCTTGAAATGACGAACGGTAAAATTCGTGGTAGCCATGTAACCAACCCCGCACCTAAAATTAATAACCAATAATTATTTGTCATTCATTATGCCTCCAATCGTTGCACCAATGATTGTCGATACGATGACGGCAAATTCTGGTGTTGTCCAAATCATTAATAAATACAAACTAGCGCAGACACTAATTAAAACAAGGATTGTTTTCTTAACACCTCGTTTTAATTCTGCTTCCATTTGAAATAGAAACAAACCTAAAAACATTGCTACTAAAGCAAAATCCAAGCCAAAATTTTCTGGACTTGATATGAAACGGCCGAGTATCCCGCCTAAAACAGTGGAAACCACCCAAACTGCATAAGCTAATAAATTAAGGCCGTTCATCCAAGGAACACTAATTGGACGATTTTGTCGCGTATATGTCGTTAACACCCCATATGATTCATCCGTTAAGAGCGAACCGATGCCTATATTTTCAAGCAAACCCGCTTTTTGAAAATAAGGAGCCACCGAAAGACTCATTAAAAAATGACGTAAATTAATAAAAAAGACTGTCACTATAATCGATGAAATTGGCGCTTGAATTGCCAACATGCCACAAATAATAAATTGTGCACTGCCGGCATAAACAATCAATGACATCAAAAAAATTTGAAAGACACTTAAACCAATTCCTTTACCAACAACTCCCATGGCAAAACCAATGCCTAAATAACCTAGAATAGTCGGGACACAAGCCTTAACCCCATCGCGAAACGATGGCTTGAATTCCGAAACTTCCATTAAAAAACCCCCTTATTTTTCGTGATAAGTGTATTTACCTATCATATCGAAAATAAGAGGGTCTCACAAGTATTTAATTAACCGCCATTTCCTTTAAAATAACCTGTTTTGGCATTAATCGTGACTAAGTACGTATCACTCTTCGATGCATTTGTTGCATATAAATGATAGTAGCCTTCGCCATTTTCAATTCTAGCGGGTACGACGTAAAAACGACCAGCAACAATATTTCCACGACTCATTAATGTATCAATGACTTGATCATAGACACCTGGTGCCCAAACCCAAGCCGGATTATTTACATCATTGATATCACTTTGACGCGAACTAATAATTGGTTGATTGTTCCGATTCGTTGGTGTGTTTGGACTTAAGATTTCTGAAGCCGAATATTGTTGTTGAAGCGCTGCTTGACGCTCTTCTTCTGCTTTTTTCTCAGCAGCAATACGTGCAACTTCTTTTTCTTGCTCTTCTCTAGTAGCGAGTGCCTTTTCAATTGGTTTTAATTGATTTTGTAACGTTTCTTTCGTTGAAATATCAAATAATTCATCAACTTGTTTCTTAGCCATATCAAAGTCTTTACGCGTTAAGGCTTTATCCAGTTTTTCATCTTGATAAAAGCGGCTAATGTCCTCAACCGCTAATTTAGCAGATGTTACTTTTTGAACTTCAATCTTCCCATACTGTAAGGCTTCATTAAATAATGTGGCAAAGGATCCTTCACCAGAAATGTTTTCTATGACAATTGGGCTTTCATCTTTGATGTGAACATCTTGAACTAATTGATTGCCGACAATGATTGGTGCCGTAAAATAACTGTTCAAGCTTTCAATTTTGGTTAATTTTGTATATAAATCTTGAACGATTGGATCAATTTCAGTATACGCTTCTTCTGAACGATACGGTTCTAATTTTTTTTGCGTCTCTTTTAACATCGCTAATGTTTTATCTGGTTTGACAAATTCGTGGTCATCAGCTAAATAAAAATCAAGTAATTGTGCCTTCGCTTCTGTCAGCTCGCTATCAATACGTAATTGTTCTTGACGAGCAGCTTCAGCCTTTTGTTGGGCATCATAATACATCCAGCCACCACTGGCTACTGCAATTAGGCCTGCTGCCGTTAATGTATATATGAGTTTTTTTCGGTTTTTTTTCAGCGATGGTATTGGTTGATCAGAAACAGTCGCTTCTGATTTTGATTCTACTTCTGATTCGTTTAAAATGATATCCGAAGTGACTTCATCTATCGGCTCTTCTCTTACAATCACTGGTTCTACTTGCTCAGCTACTTCGACTTCTTCCACAACTTCTACCGACTCAACTGTCTTTTCAGATTCAGCCTTTTCCTCAAATTGTGAAATGAGCGATAACGCTTTATCAATTTCTGAAATGTGTGAATCTTCGATAACCGCTTCTTCACTAACGGGTGCCGTTTCAGTCAGCTCAACAGTTGGCTCTGAAATTTCTTCACTATCTTGTGAAGTCTCTGATTTCGCTTGGTTCGCTAACTCATCCGTCGATTCCGTTACTTTAAGCATTTCTTCTACTTCGACAGCAGACGCTTCTTCATTTGAAGTTATTTCTTCTGTTATTTCTTCTGTTATTTCTTCTGCTTTTTCTTGATTTTTTTCAATCGCTGCTAAAAGCTCATCTTCTGGTAAACCTTCGCGATGGCGACGAATATAGGCCGCCAAAATCGGGTTATCTGACAGTTCATCTTCTTCAATTGAAGCAGAATCGTTCGTCTCTTTTTCTTCTTTTATCGGCTCAGAATCACCTTCGACTGAAACTTCTTCTGCAACTGGTTCTTCCTCTTCTTCAATAACCTCGTTAAAATGTTCCATCACGGAACCTAAGGGTATGTCTTGATAGTTTGACCAGTTAATATTATCGTTGATTTCCTCAACTACTGGTTGAGTCGTTTGAATTTCTTCTGAAACATTTTCGTTTAATTCTGCTCCACAATTTGGACAAATCAATTGATCCTGTATGGGCTCGAATTCACAATGAGGACATTTTTTTATCACATTCTTGACTCCTTTTTCATTATACAGAAATAAATCTAACATAATTTCTGCAATTATAAAAGACTTATTCGATTACGTTTACATTAAGTTCCATTGAGTACCCACTATTTAACTGTAAGCTATCATAAGAAAAAAGACTGTGATCAAGGACCACAGCCTTTTGAAACTTGTTTATTCTAAGAAGTCTTTTAATTGTTTTGAACGTGATGGATGGCGTAGTTTACGTAAAGCTTTTGCTTCAATCTGACGAATCCGTTCACGAGTGACACCGAAAACTTTGCCGACTTCTTCTAAAGTACGTGTACGACCATCATCAATTCCGAAACGCAAACGTAAAACATTTTCTTCACGATCAGTTAATGTGTCTAAAACATCTTCTAATTGCTCTTTTAGTAATTCATAAGCCGCGTGTTCTGCTGGACTTGTTGCATCGCGGTCTTCGATGAAATCACCTAAGTGCGAGTCATCTTCTTCACCAATCGGTGTTTCTAATGAGACTGGCTCTTGTGCGATTTTTAGAATCTCACGAACTTTTTCAGTTGGTAAATCCATCTCTGCACCAATCTCTTCTGGTGTCGGTTCGCGTCCTAAGTCTTGTAGTAATTGTCTTTGGATACGAATCAATTTATTAATTGTTTCAACCATATGAACTGGAATACGAATGGTTCTTGCTTGGTCAGCAATCGCACGTGTAATTGCTTGACGAATCCACCATGTTGCATAAGTCGAGAATTTAAATCCTTTACGGTAATCGAATTTTTCAACAGCTTTCATTAATCCCATATTTCCTTCTTGGATTAAATCTAAGAACTGCATGCCACGACCAACATAACGTTTCGCAATACTTACAACTAAACGCAAGTTCGCTTCCGCTAGTTTTTGTTTTGCTTCTTGGTCGCCTTCCTCGATTTTTAAGGCTAAAGCAACTTCTTCTTGCGCTGTTAATAAAGAGACACGACCGATTTCTTTTAAGTACATACGAACAGGATCATTGATTTTGATACCTGTTGGGGCAGATAAATCTTCATGTGCCGTTTTCTTTTCTTCTTTTTCATCTTTTTTCAAACTATGAATAGAAGGTTCCCCATTTTCATCAACAACGCTAATGCCTGCATCTTCAACTTTTTGAATCAGTTGATCCATCGCATCTGCGTCTAATTCATAAGGTGTTGCCAATTGATTTGATAACTCATCATAAACGACTTGACCTTTGGGTTTATTTTCTTTAATAAATGCTACGACCGCTTTATCGTAGGCTACTTTCATTTCTTCTGACATGAGAGAAGTCCCCCTTTATTGTGCTACTGCTTTTAGTTGCTTTGTTAAATTAATAATTTCAATCGCAAGTTCCAATTCTAACTGTTGGTTACCGGTTTGACTCGCCATTTGTTGCTGCAGTCTTTTTGCTTGAATTTCTTCTAACAGCGTTGATTTTTGAAGCATGCGTAACAAGTCTTGTAACTCTTGCTCATTGCTCTCCTTAGGAACATTCAAACTAGCGATTTGGATAACGAGTTGTCTCAATTCTTCCTTTTGTAAAAAATCTAAAAAACGGGCGACATCAAATGTTACTTCCGTTGCTAAATACGTATCGAATAACAAATACAATTCCTGATAGTTCTCATGTGGAAAATTGACAGGATAATTTTTGAATCGCTGATTAAAACCTTCTTCATTAAAAAGTCGGTATAAAAGTAATTCTTCCGCCTTTTCAATTTGCGTTTTTTTGCGATGAATCACAGGTTCGGTATAAACCTCTTGCGGCGGTTCTATCGCGTTTGGTCGATTGGCTAATCGCTGTTGACGATTTTGCTGTTTGATTTGGCGCAATTGTTGTTGCAAGGCTTCTCGGCTGACTTTAAATTCAGTTGAAAGCTGCGTTAAGTAGCGATCTTGTTCAATTAAGGAATCGACTGCGACTAATTCTTCCAAAATCATATCCAAATAATCCAGTTGCTCTTTATCATTGGCTAAGTTTCGATTCAATCGATGGTAAGCCATTCTAAAACTAAAGACCGTCTCGCGACCGTGTTTAGCCAGCTTAACAAATGCTTCTGCTCCGTATTTTCGAATATAATCGTCCGGATCTAAACGCTCTGGAAAACTCAAAATCGCAATATTTAAACTACTAACTTCCTTGACTAAATCGATGCCTCGATTTGTCGCTTCAATCCCGGCATTGTCCCCATCATAGGCAAAAACAACACTTGATGATAAACGCTCAATCGCAGCCACTTGCTGGTGGGTTAAACTTGTTCCCATCGTCGCAATCCCATTTTGAATTCCTGATTGCCAAGCCGCTAAAACATCCATAAACCCTTCAAATAAAATTGTTTCGCCTTCTTTACGAATCGCCCCTCTAGCTTTATCTAAGTTAAAAAGGATTTCACGCTTATTAAAGATTTCTGTTTCCGGACTGTTCAAATACTTGGCTTGATTCTCTGCTGAAAAATCTTCTGTTTCGAACCAACGTCCTGAAAAGCCAATCGTTTTCCCTTGTGGATTACGAATCGGAAAGACAATTCTTTGGTAAAATCGATCAAGCAAGCTTCCATCGTCACGTTGAACAAATAAGCCTGAATCAGCTAGCGGTCCCATCGAAAGTTCTTCATTTTGAAAAACTTTTTCTAAAAACTCTCGTTGAGCAGGCGCAAAACCAATCTCATATTCGGTAATAAGTTCTTCCGTTAATCCGCGCTTTAATAAATAATTAAGTGCAGCTTCCCCCATCGCAGTATTCATCAATAAATGATGATACACTTCGGCGGCTTTTTCATGTAATGTAATCAGTTGTTTTGTTTTTGAAGAGTCACTTGATTCGAAAGACTTTTGTTGAAATCTCTCATCAACTGGGATTTGTTCAATTTCGGCCACTCGAAAAACCGCTTCAGAAAAACTTAAGCCTTCAATTTCTTCCATAAAGCGAAAAACATTTCCACCTCGACCACAACCAAAACAGTGATAAAACTGTTTATCTTCTGCGACAGAAAAGGAAGGCGTCTTTTCATTATGAAACGGGCATAATCCGGTGTAATTATGACCACCTGATTTTTTTAATTGAACGTATTGACCAATAATCTCGACAATATTTGTACGACTACGAATATCATCAATCACTTGCTCTGGAATTCTCGCCACAGTTGACTCACCTCCTGGGAGTAATGTTCAGAAGCTTGTCTTTTTATCGGTAAAAAATCGCACTAATCAATATCAGCGCGATCTTAAAAACAGACAGTTTTTTACATATTCCATCTTATCATAAATGTCAAAATTTTCAAGTCTTTTGCATAGTCGTTTTCAAAAGACCTGAATTAAGAAATTATTTTTTCCAATTCTTGAAAAAACATGATTTTTTGTTGGTTCCATCGAACTTTTTCGGCATAGAACATGTTACCGCCATTATGGTATAAGTAACCACCATTGTGTAACAAGGCTGAGGTGTGCCAGTAACGATAACGCGTGTGCGTCGTATTTCCTAGTTGCGGCGCCAAGATATCACCTGAATACTGATCGGCCAAATCGACGGTATTGATTCCGCCGTTTTCGGCAATATAGTAAATATAATCCAGACCAAAATTATAGGCCTGAACCGCGGTCCATAGATCAACTCCGTTTTCCTGCCCTAATATCAGGGCTTGTGCAAAGTACTCGACTCCTTGTTGGATACTATCTTCAGCAACCATCATTTTACCGGCTTCCCCATAAGCACTTTCCGAACTTTGCATGGGATCGTCACCTAGGCCTTTTGATTCGGTGTAAATCATACTTAAAATGATTTCTTTATAAGAATCCAAACCATACTCTGTGACTTTTTGACTGACTTTTTCTTCGAGTACCATTACTTGTTGATACTCTCGATAATTCTTTATAAAAAGATACGATGTCCCACCAAGAAAAATAAAAAATAACAGTATGAAAAGACGGAATAAACGTTTTTTTCTTTTTCGTACTCTCATGACATCCCACCTCTTTACTGACTTTCAGCCTACTATTTTTCTTTCCATGAAACCATTTATTGTTAAAAATAAAAAGAATTCTTAAGTTTTATAGTTTATTTTGAATTGCTTCAATATTTTTAATCATGACTGATAAGGTACCATCTGGGTTATTCACAAACTCAATCAAATCTGGATTGCGATAGACCTCTACTGGAACAATCAATTCGATACCATTTGATAATTTTAATTTCTGCTTGCTAAATTTCTTTTCCGAAATTTCTTTCACTTCTTTAACCATTTGTTTTTGTTCGACAAATCCTTTTTCTACAACTTCCGCTTGAAAAGCCAGTTTGGCTGACACATTGTCTTTAAAGGCTTTTTCGGCAATTTCTTCAGTATCAATATAACCTGACTCTTCAATGGTTTCAAAGACCGCCTCTTGTACATTGGCTAATACATCATAAGTAGGCGTTTCAAATTTATCACTTAATTTTTTAGCCACTTTTTTTATCACATTCATGTTTTCATCAAGTGACGGTAACGGTACAGATTCAATCACCTCTTGCGAAAAATACAAGCGTTTATCACCAGAAAAAGTATATTTTTTTTCAATGAGTTCATACGATAAATCCGACAATTTAATCGTGATGCCCTCATCTGGTTTTTGTGTTTTTCCAGCTAAAATAGCACGATTTAAAATCAATTTATTTTCTAATCCTTGATCATCTAATTCCGTAAAGTGCGTATACGCTTCTTTATAGTTCACTTTAATGAACGCGACTTGTGTCTCAGCCTCTTCTTCATATAAAATAACGAAAACATCGCTATTTGGCGCATCTTCACTATTTTTATAAAATTGATACCAGTGATTCACGAACTGCTCGCTAAAGGCGACGAATTGCTCTTGCGCCATTGGTAGCATGCGACTAATTTCAGAATCTTCAACTAGCGTTCCCGTTTTTGTCTGAGCACTCGATAGCTTACTAATTTTCTTCGTTAAATATTCTCTAATAAATTCAGCAGTTAAATCAAGTTCCACTTGGGAAAAAACTGGATCTCCCGCTTCTCGATCAATTAAATGCAAGACTGCTTTTTTTAAATAAACATCCATTTTACTTTCGACTCCTTTGTCTAACTAATACAGTATACCTAAATTTTTTTAAAATGAAATCCTCCTTTTGATTTTTTTACATTTCACAGAGTATGGTATAATCAAAAGAGCAAATATGAAAATGGAGGACAGGATGAATGACTTTCGATCAATTAGAAACATTAAGTGATGAGGTTAAAACAACGTTCCAGCCTGAGTTTATCTTCCTTATTTTTCCAGATAAGGTGCAACATTTTCCTGCACGTGATTGGCAAATCGGACAATTTCAGGACGCATTAACACAACATCTAGGAGCAAACTATCAACTTGAGACATGGAACGGGATGGTTGTTGCTCGCTCTCGTCAAAAAGAAGTTCTTGCTGTATTACCCAGATTTCATGATTTAACAGAATTAACGCTTAAAAAATCAATTGATTCTTAGAGTTTTATCATTTTACCTTGACTTTTTTAACGAAATTCGACTTTTTCATGAAAACTACTTTTAATTTTCAGTTTTTTTGCCTATAATTTATCAGTATTGAAAGGGGATTACTATGAAAAAGAAACAACTAGCAAAATTAAAACAACAATTCCGTCCATCCTTTGATCAAGCTCGTCATCAATTATTTAGAGAAATGGAAAAACAAGCACTAGCATTGTATGACTTACCGGTCAAAGTCGGTATTAAATTGGACAATAAATCAGAAATGGCCATTGAATTTTTAGGAGAAACAACTCGTGACCAAATTATTTCTGTACCTTTAGATGAGAACTTCAATGTTGTGGTTAAACGTATCCAACATTCTGAAAATGGTTTGTTAGAACGTTTCAGTCAAAAACTAGTTGAAGAGTTCGCAAACTATTGGAACGCTACTCTTCGTTCAGATATTACTAAAAAAGAAGAAGGCGCTGGAGTCATTGTTGAAGAAACGAAAGAAGTGACAGAAGAAGCAACAGCACCTATCGTTGAAGAAACAGCTGTTGTTGAAGAGCCCGCTGTAGAAGAACCAGTCGTTGAAACAGCGCCTGTCGAAACTGCTGAAGGATCATTGCTTGATGCATTTAAAGAAGCCATCTCGAACTTCCCTAAATTTGCGGTTGTTCAAGGCGAAGATGCTGTAACGGTTATTGAAAAAACAGCTAAAGAAGATCGTTTATTAGCGACGATTTCAACTGTTGAAGCGAATCAAGTAACAATTGAACCTGCTCTTGAGCGTAAATATAAGTTAAAATTAGAAGTCATTCCAGTTATTGAAGACTTCGCTAGCAAAATGCCTTTAGCATAAGCAAATAATTAAAAACCGAAGACAAACGTGGTCAGCTATAATATAGCGACACTTTTGTTTTCGGTTTTTCTTTTTCTTATCGTAATTCTTCTAAAATTTGTCGTGCATTGGCTTCATTCATCAACCCTAGTTTCAAACAATCGGCTACTTTTTGAACTTCATCTCCAGTCGCTCCCACACTAATGGCTAACGATCTTGCTTGTAGAGACATATGTCCTTTTTGAATCCCTTCTGAAACAAGCGCTCTTAGCGCCGCTAGATTTTGTGCTAAGCCGACTGCTCCAGCAACTTCGGCCAGTTCTTTAGCCGAAGAAACCGCCAGCATTTGCAAAGCAACTTGCGCCTTTGGTAAAACTTTTGTGGCACCACCCACTATTCCTAAAGCTAACGGTAACGCTAATTCTCCCTCTAGCCCTTCTTCACTCATCGTCCAACGACTCAATCCTTTATAGCGACCTGATTTTGCCGCATAAGCATGTGCCGCCGCTGAAAAAGCCCGCGTATCGTTACCTGTTGCTAATACAAGTGCCTCCATTCCGTTCATTATGCCTTTATTATGCGTCGCTGCACGATATGGATCCAGTTGAGCATAAGTCGAAGCTGCTGCAATTTTCTCAGCTACCTCTCGACCGTTCTCACATCCCAATTGTTCAAACGGAACAAGACAACGAGTTGTTAGAATAGCTTCTGTAGCGTAATTACTTAAAATACTAAACAATATTTCTTCATCGAACCACGAACGAAATAAGTTTGCGACCCCTTCTAACACCGTATTCATCATATTCGCACCCATTGCGTCTTTCGTATCCATAACAAAATCAACTGAAACAAAGGATGGATCTTCAGTAAAAGTCCGCACAGAGACATTTTTTAGACCACCCCCACGGGACACGATGGACGGATAACTCTTTTCGGCTTGCTCAAAAATCGCTTCTTGCCGCGATTGGATTGTTGTTTTGATCACCGTTGCATCGCGAACATTCATAAAAACAATTTGCCCCCGTAAGTCTTTCGTCAGCATCTCACTCGTAAAACCACCTGCAGCCGCAACCATTTTACTGCCATTACTACAAGCCGCAATCACAGATGGTTCTTCAGTTGCTAAGGGCACGAGGTATTCCTTTTGATTAACAATCACATTCAAAGCCACACCTAAAGGAATTGGAAACTCACTAATTTGATTTTCAATTAAATGATTAGCGACTTGAGAATCAAGTACGACTTTCTCCAATTCTTGTTTCATTTCTACTGTTATTTTCCCTTGTTCTTCTAGCTGCGTTAAACGTTCCTTAGGTAACAGTTGATAAAATTTTTTCCCCATTTGACTCATCTACTCCTTATTCGTTGATTTTCTCTCGTTAACTATATTTTAACGAAAAAAAACGTCACAATCGTTATTTCTAACGTTGCCTATGCTTTTTTGTATCCTTATTGAAGCTTATCAACTAATCTTTCAGACACAAACACTCAATTGAACTATAGCATGTGCAGTAAAAAAAACAAATAATCTTTTAAATTTCTTTCTCTGCGTTCCGATTTTTTAATAAACTTTAAAATCTTATCATTTTTTTCGATTAAAGTAATTTTTTGTGGTAAATTAATAAGGATAGAATTTCAAAGGAGAATGTCAATGAACGTTGGGATTGATAAAATTAATTTTTTTGTTCCACCTTATTATGTCGATATGACCGATTTAGCAATCGCGCGCGATGTCGATCCTAATAAATTTTTAATCGGGATTGGTCAGGAACAGATGGCCGTATGTCCTAAATCACAAGATATTGTCACTTTTGCAGCCAATGCCGCAAAACAAATACTCACACCAGAAGACTTAGCAGCCATTGAAATGGTGATTGTTGGTACAGAAACAAGTATTGATGAATCAAAAGCCTCTGCTGTTGTCTTACACCGCTTATTAGGGGTACAACCTTTTGCACGTTCTTTTGAAATCAAAGAAGCTTGTTACGGTGCAACGGCTGGACTTCAACTGGCCAAAAGCCATGTATTAACGCATCCAAATAGTAAAGTTTTAGTCATCGCTTCTGATATTGCAAAATATGGTTTACACTCTGGCGGTGAACCGACGCAAGGAGCCGGTGCCGTGGCAATGCTTATTAGCCGTGATCCTCGTATTTTAGTTTTAGAAGATCAAAATGCGATGCTCACTCAAGATATTTATGATTTTTGGCGCCCCATTGGTCACCCACATCCAACAGTCAATGGCCCACTTTCAAATGCTACCTATATTGAATCTTTCCAAAAAGTCTGGCATTATTACCAAGAAAAATACCAACGCTCTTTAGCCGATTTCGATGCATTAGCCTTCCATATTCCTTACACTAAAATGGGCAAAAAAGCCTTACTTTCCATTTTAGAAAGTGAAACTGAAAGTGAACAGGAAAAAATATTAAAGGCCTATGAAGAAAGCATTATTTATAGTCGAAAAGTTGGAAATCTCTATACAGGCTCTTTGTATCTCGGACTTATTTCGCTACTAGAAAATGCAACTAGTTTAGCGGCAGGTAACCGAATTGGTTTATTTAGCTACGGTTCTGGTGCGGTTTCTGAATTTTTTAGTGGCATACTTGTAGAAGGTTATGACGCTTTCTTACAAAAAGAAGCCCATCAACAATTATTAGCCAATCGCCAAAAATTAAGCATCGCTGAATATGAAGCCATGTTTGAAGATCAACTGGATATCAACCAATCGAATACTTTTGAAGATGACTTACCGTTCAGTCTTGTTTCCGTTGAGGAGACGATTCGTACGTATAAACAATAAAAAATCATTTCTTTTTGCACTTTGACCTTGTTCTAGGATGAACTTTCGAACAAGGTCGTGCATTGAGAAATGATTTTTCTTTATATTTTTTCTGTTTTCGTTAAATGGGTTTTTCGTACTTTACCAATCACTAGTGGGACAAGCTCACGTTTAATTTCGCTATATTCTAATCCAAACCAGTTTTCAGGCGTCGTTGCGTAACGTTTAATAAACAATTTTGCTTGCATAACTTGTCGTTCCCAACGACTTAATTCCGTATTATTCGATAATGATTCTTGAATTAAAACAAATTGGAAATCACCGACTTTGCGACCAGGCATAATCGAATACCTTTGAGGTTGTTCAGGCAATCGCCCTTCCTTCATTAAATCAATAATGATTTGTCGAATGTAAACATTGACCTCTTGGTTGACACGAAAACCGAGGTATAATTTTACCTTAACGATAAAATCTGTGCCGAGTGTATCAACCGCATAAGATTGAGTGTAAGGTTCATCAGTCACCACCACATTTACGAACCAATAAACTTTTGCTCGTTTTGGCTGCTTATCAAGAATGGAATATAAAAATTGTTTCCCTATCAAATCGCCTTCCATTCGCGGCACAAGGAATACCGCATTCGTTTGAAACATTGGCACGCTTTGATCTTGTCGAAGCGCCTCTAACTGAGGAATAAACGTCTTTAAATCGACTTCTTCTGCTTCTCGTTCCTCGATGCTATTTCCCCATTGCCAGATGGTCATTACAATAATAATCATGATAGCCATTAAAATTGCGACATAACCTCCGTGGAAGAATTTCGAAGCACTTGAAAGAAAGAAAATACTTTCAATAATGGCAAAGAAAGTCGTAATTAATAAGGACCAAATTTTCGAATGTTTTTCTTTAATTAAATAAAAATACAGTAAAATCGTCGTCATTAACATCGTAATCGTAATTGATAGTCCATAGGCTGCTTCCATATGAGTCGACGTCTGAAAGGTCAATACGATTGTCGAACAAGCAAGCCATAGCAAGAAATTAATTGATGGAATATATACTTGCCCAATCGTTGTTCCTGGATAAAGCAATTTTAAACGCGGCCATAAGCGTAATTTAATTGCTTCAGAAACGAGTGTAAACGAACCTGATAATAATGCTTGTGAAGCAATAACAGCCGCTACCGTCGCAAATAACACACCGAATACAAGCCAACCTTCCGGTAAAATCATAAAGAACGGATTGAGATTCTCAACTTCTAAATACAGACCCTCTTCAACAGCGTTATTTAACCAAGCTCCCTGCCCTAAATAATTCAAAATAAGACAAACTTTAATGTAGGGCCAACTAAAATAAATATTACGTTTGCCAACATGTCCCATATCTGAATACAGTGCTTCTGCACCTGTTGTCGCTAAGAAAATATTCCCTAAGATTAAAATCCCTAAATGGTTATCTGGATTTAAGATTAATTGAATGGCATACATTGGATTTAAGGCACGAATCATCGATAAATCTTGGCTGAAGTTCATTAAACCTACACTACCTAAAAACGTAAACCATAAAAACATTACCGGTCCAAAAGCTTTTCCGACGACATCGGTCCCAAAACGTTGGAGCCCAAATAACACAAGTAAAATCACTAATGTAATAATAATAATGACATTTTGATTATTCCCAAACGTTTCATAAAATAAGGGGACACCACGCAACCCTTCGATTGCTGTTGTCACGGTGACAGCTGGTGTCAACACGCCATCAGCCATCAAGGCAGCGCCACCGATCATTGCTGGAATAATCAAATATTTCCCTTGTTTTCTTACAAGTGTATAGAGTGAAAAGATACCACCTTCCCCATGGTTATCAGCATTTAAAGCAATTAATACATATTTTATTGTCGTTAATAAAGTTAATGTCCAAAAGATTAACGAAATCGTTCCTAAGATAAAGTCTTGATTGATTGTTTGAAGACCGCCATTTCCTTCAACAATTGCCTTCATTACATATAAAGGACTTGTTCCGATGTCGCCATATACGACACCCATTGCAACAAGTAAACCTGCTGCTGGTAATTTCCCTTTTTTACTCATTTTTCTCCCTAACTCCCTTAATTTTTCATCGATTCAATGTAAATAAACTCAAAATGAAACACTTCAAGAGATATCATCTTATCAAAAAATAATATCTTTAAAATGTTTTGATGGTCCATATTTCAAAGAGTTCAACTTTAGATGAATGCCTGTATTATCTATTTTTTTAAGGTCAGGGTCAACCCAAAAAAGTTAATTATAACTATGGTTTCCATTCACTTTTTTTATGATAAAAAAAGATGACAGCCGATTAGACTATCACCTTACTCTTGCTTCATTATTTATTTTTTTATCGTCAACGTCATTGCATTTAAAGCAACAATAACTGTACTTAATGACATTAAAATTGCACCGACCGCTGGACTTAGTACAATCCCAACTGGTGCTAAAATTCCGGCTGCTAAGGGGATCGCAATCAGATTGTAACCTGCCCCCCACCACAAGTTTTGGACCATTTTACGACGAGTCTGCTTTGCTAAATCAAGGAAACGTAGAATGTCCTCTGGATTACTATTCGTTAAAATAATATCTGCTGAGTCCAATGCAACGTCTGTTCCTGCACCAATCGCAATTCCGACAGTCGCGCGAGCTAAGCTTGGTGCGTCATTAATCCCATCACCAACCATCGCAATCCGCTGTTCTTCGCTCACAAGTTTTGTCACAATCGCTTCTTTATCTTCAGGCAAGAGTCCTCCTTGGAAATTCGTAATCCCTAAATAATTGGCAACATTTTTGGCAGCTTCTTCATTATCGCCTGTCAGCATAACAGGTTCAATTTTACGTTCAATTAGACTTGCAATAAACGCTTTAGCTTCTGGTTTAACTTTGTCACCTAAAGCAATCAAGCCAATTAACTGATCCTCAATCAATAAGTAACTAATCGTATTTCCTTGCTCTTGATATTTTCCAATAATCTTTTGATCAACGACTAAATCTAAACGTTCCAAAGCCTTACCATTCACAATTTTAACTTGTTTCCCTTCAACGATTCCTTGTAACCCAATCCCTGTTAAATTTTTTTCTTCGGTTGCTTGATAAAAACTAATTCCTTTTTCCTTGATATGGCTCATGATTCCTTTGGCAATTGGATGGTTCGCTGAAGCTTCCAATGCACCAATGTATTGAAACATTTCAGTGATTGTATATTGTTCATTCAATAGTTCTGCACCAGTAACAGCAAATGAACCTTCTGTTAAAGTACCTGTCTTATCTAAGAGTACTTTATCAATGTCATGGCCGTTTTCTAAAGCCATACGATTTTTTAACAATAAACCATTCTTAGCTGCAATCGATGTTGAACGAGCAACAACCAAAGGAATGGCTAAACCTAATGCATGCGGACAGGCAATGATAAAGACGGTTACCATTCGCTCTAACGCCAAGGGTAAATCACCTAAGATAAGCCAAACAGCAAAAGCGCTTAAACCGACAGTTAAAGCAATATAAAACAACCATTTTGCCACTTTATCTGACAAGGCTTCTAATTTGGATTTCTCTGACTGGGCCTTGCGCACCATTTCCATCACTTTCGCTAAATAACCGCTTTCGCCCGTTCCAGTTACGCGAATCTGTATAGTACCATCGCCATTGACCGAACCTCCGATAACTCGATCATTGACTTTTTTTACCACACCACGTGATTCGCCGGTAACAGCCGATTCATCCGCAATCGATGAACCCTTTTCGATAATACCATCGGTTGGCATTTTATCACCAGCTCTGACAACTAATGAATCACCTTCATGGACCATTTGTAGTGAAACAGTCTCTTGCTCCCCATTGTCCTTAATGCGAGTTACTTCATCCGGTAACAATTCAGCCAATTTTTTTAAGGCGTCTCCAGCATTAGCAACTCCATTCATTTCAATCCAATGGCCAAGTAACATAATTACGATTAAGGAAGCCAGTTCCCAAAAGAAATCCATTACATGATGATGGCTAAATTGATTAATAACAAAAGCGTACAGACTATAAATGTAAGCCACGGTAATCCCCATTGAAATCAACGTCATCATAGCGGGATTTTTTGCCTTTATTTCCATTTTAGCGCCACTTAAAAATGGTTGCCCTCCGTATAGAAATAAAATAGTTGCTAATATTAATACGAGCCATTCTGATCCAGGAAATTGAAATTGAAACGGTAAATCAACACCCATCATAGGGGAAATAAGTAAAATCGGGATTGCTATGATAAGTGACAACCAGAATTTTTGTTTGAAATTTCCATGATGCATGGAATGATCCATTCCCTCATGATCGTGACTATCCTGGTTATGATGATCGTTTCCCATCTGATGATCACTGTGCGAACTTTCCATCGTCATCGAATGATTATTATGATGATGTTGGTGATTAGAATGTGCTTGAGGTTGCTCCATATGATGCTGTTCGTGGTGATTATGTTCTTCTTTCATATTACTTTCCTCCTCTACTTCTAACGATTACATACGTAATCTACAAAACAACTATAATATTATCAGTCATTTATGTCAAATAATTCACTCGTTCAAACATAAAAAGAGATTGCACTAAGCTTACACTTAGTACAATCTCTTTTTATCTATTTAACTGGGGTAGCTGGATTCGAACCAACGCATGAGGGAGTCAAAGTCCCTTGCCTTACCGCTTGGCTATACCCCAATAAAAAAGGCGAACGAGGGGAATCGAACCCCCGAGTGTCGGAGCCACAATCCGATGCGTTAACCACTTCGCCACGATCGCCATGACTATTCTCTCGAAGCGATTAATCTCGCCTCAACAGTTTCTTATTATACACCAGTTAATTTAAATTACAACCTCTTTTTTGATTTTTTCTTTTTATTTTCATGTTATCTTACTTAAAATAATAAATCTTCCAAAACCTATTAAATAGTGGTTTTAGAAGACTCATCATTTTGTAATACACGTTATCTTTCAATCATCATTTTCTTTTATTCTTCTTTTTTCCAGAAATCTGTAATCGCGCCTTTAGATGAACTTGATACGATATGGGCATACTTTCCAAGTACGCCACGTGAATGTAATGGCGGAATTACGAGCGCAGATTGTCGTTTTATTAACTCCTCTTTCGTGACAGCCATCGTTAGCTCTTTGGTGTCTTGATCGATTGTTACCATATCACCTGTTTGAAGTAGCGCAATTGGTCCACCATCTTGCGCTTCAGGGGCAATATGTCCAACAACTAATCCATAAGTACCGCCTGAAAATCGTCCATCGGTTAAGAGAGCTACCGTCTCCCCTTGTCCTTTCCCTACAATCATACTTGAAAGTGAAAGCATTTCAGGCATACCTGGACCTCCTTTAGGTCCAACATAGCGGACAACAACTACATCGCCATCGATAATTTCATCTGATAAAACGGCTTGAATCGCTTCTTCTTCTGTGTTAAAGACTTTAGCAGGACCAACGTGACGACGAACTTTTACGCCTGAAACTTTAGCGACTGCTCCATCTGGTGCTAAATTCCCATGTAAAACAATTAGTGGACCATCTTCACGTTTAGGCCTTTCTAAAGGCATAATAACTTTTTGTCCTTCAGTTAGAGAAGGAACATCGGCTAAGTTTTCCGCAATCGTTTTTCCAGTAACCGTTAAGCAGTCGCCATGAATAAAACCTTTTTCAAGTAAGTATTTCATCACGGCTGAAACACCACCAACTTCATATAAATCTTGAAAAACGTATTGACCACTTGGTTTTAAATCTGCTAAATGAGGAACTTTTTCTTGAAAATCATTAAAATCATCTAACGTTAAATGAACATTAGCGGCATGCGCCATTGCCATTAAATGTAAAATCGCATTCGTCGAACCACCTAAAGCCATGACAACTGTAATCGCATTTTCAAACGCTTTACGTGTCATAATGTCTTTCGGGTAGATTCTTTTTTCTAATAACTTCAAGACTGCTTCACCTGCAGCTTCAACATCGCGTAACTTGGCTTCTGTTGTTGCTGGATTGGAAGATGAACCTGGTAAACTCATTCCCATTGCTTCAATTGCAGAGGCCATCGTATTTGCCGTATACATGCCCCCACAGCCCCCAGGTCCTGGACAAGCATTGCATTCAATCCGACGAACTTCTTCAGCTGTCATATCGTTATGATTCCATTTACCAATGGCTTCAAAAACGGACACAAGATCAATATCTTTTCCATCCAATTTACCAGGGGCAATGGTACCACCATAAACAAAAATTGCTGGAATTTCGGTATTCGCAATCGCAATCATACAGCCCGGCATGTTTTTATCACAGCCACCAATGGCTACAAACGCATCACAGTTATGACCGCCAACAGCCGCTTCCACAGAATCTGCGATAATATCCCGAGAGGGTAGTGAATAACGCATACCAGGCGTGCCCATCGCAATTCCGTCAGCTACCGTAATCGTACCAAATTGAACTGGCCAACCACCTGCTGTTTGAACTCCTTTTTTAGCTAACTTACCTAAATCATGTAAGTGAATGTTACAAGGCGTATTTTCAGCCCACGTGCTAATCACACCAATAATCGGTTTTTTAAATTCTTCATCTCCCATACCTGTAGCACGTAACATCGCTCGGTTTGGTGATTTAACCATACTGTCATATACATTACTTCGAATTCTAATATCTTTTTTATGATCTTTTGTCAATCGAAAAACGCTCCCCTCAAAAAAGCTTGATATAATTGTCAGTATTTTCATACTATTTGAATTACATTCTAACATAAAAATGAAAGGAATCTAGTAATAAAATGAAAAATAGATGAATATTCTATTGCAAAAATTTCGTTTTCATGAAAAAATGAGAAGCATATTGAAGTTTAAAGATGGAAGGATTTGATAAGTATGAGAGATGATATCAAAATTAATGAACGAGCAAAAGCGATTAGCAATCAATTAATCGAAAAACTAGAACAAATTTACGACCCAGAAATCGAAGTCGATATTTATAATTTAGGGTTTATCTATGAAATTCAACTTGACGAACAAAATCATTGTGATATTACCGTTACTTTTACAGGTATTGGTTGTGAATGTATCGAATCCGTTCCAATCGAAATCGAAGCTGCTCTTTTACAAATACCAGTAATTAAAAGTGTCGAGGTCCATATCGTCTGGTCCCCTGCATGGAAAATCACTCGTATTAGCCGCTTTGCACGAATTTCATTAGGAATCAATCCAGGTTAATCTAAATGCCTTTAATCGATAGTTATGTGTCGATTAAAGGCGTTTGGATTATATTCTCATGAAACGCTTTTTATAGTAGGTTTCAGTAAATGCCCAAAATATAAAATATTTAGAAACCTACTTTTATATTTTCAATCCAAACTAAATATTGTATGAGTACATTAGATAATTTTTTAGTTCCATCACTTCTCAAAAACTATATCAAATAAAACTTCACTTTCTTGATATAGCGGAGCTTCTCTTTTGCAATACAATGATAGGTATCAATTCTCTGATTATTAAGATGGTACTCATACAATTCTTCAATTTCAGCTACCATTTACATAGAAGCAACTGAGAGTCGTAATGAGAAAGTAATGGAAAAATTCATCAGCTTTATGTCGTCAAGTTGATGAATTCGTAGTTACTTCCGTAGTTAGTTTGATTTTCCTCTCTAAAAAAATAGCAAAAAAAAATACATCAAAGGTCTTATAAACCTTGATGCATCAGTAATACCGACGGCCGGGTTCGAACCGGCACGCCCTCGCGGGCATTGGATTTTGAGTCCAACGTGTCTGCCAGTTCCACCACGTCGGCGAATTAAATAAAGTAAAGGCGGTAACCGGATTTGAACCGGTGATGAAGGTTTTGCAGACCTCTGCCTTACCACTTGGCTATACCGCCATTATCTCTAAAAAAACTGGGGTAGCTGGATTCGAACCAACGCATGAGGGAGTCAAAGTCCCTTGCCTTACCGCTTGGCTATACCCCAATAAAAAAGGCGAACGAGGGGAATCGAACCCCCGAGTGTCGGAGCCACAATCCGATGCGTTAACCACTTCGCCACGATCGCCATGGCAGGGACAGTAGGAATCGAACCCACACTAACGGTTTTGGAGACCGTTGTTCTACCTTTAAACTATGTCCCTATTATAATAAAAAATGGAGGAGAGTGGATTCGAACCACTGAACCCGAAGGAACGGATTTACAGTCCGTCGCGTTTAGCCACTTCGCTACTCCTCCATAATGGCGCGAGACGGAATCGAACCGCCGACACATGGAGCTTCAATCCATTGCTCTACCAACTGAGCTACCGAGCCAATACTGAGTATCTTGTATTTATTAAATTTTAATAAAACGGTCTGGACGGGACTCGAACCCGCGACCTCCTGCGTGACAGGCAGGCATTCTAACCAGCTGAACTACCAAACCAATGGGGGTTAACGGGTTCGAACCGCTGACCCTCTGCTTGTAAGGCAGATGCTCTCCCAGCTGAGCTAAACCCCCATTTAAAATGATACAATGATCCGTACGGGATTCGAACCCGTGTTACCGCCGTGAAAGGGCGGTGTCTTAACCGCTTGACCAACGGACCATACTAATAAGATTACGGAGAGTAAGGGATTTGAACCCTTGAGACAGTGTTTACCATCTACATGATTTCCAATCATGCTCCTTCGGCCACTCGGACAACTCTCCAGGCTTAAAAAAGCAATTTACTCTTCTTTTTTCTCAATTGAGAACTCCGGCAGTAGGACTCGAACCTACGACATCATGATTAACAGTCATGCGCTACTACCAACTGAGCTATGCCGGAATATTTTTAAAACAGCGTGGCGACGTCCTGCTCTCACAAAGGGAAACCCTTCACTACAATCGGCGCTAAGAAGCTTAACTTCTGTGTTCGGCATGGGTACAGGTGTATCCTTCTCGCTATCGCCACCACACTATTTAATTCTTGAGTAAAATTTATTCACTCAAAACTGGAATTGAAGATGGAATTTCAAACAAATCGAAGATTTTTTTATTTTATTTGGTTAAGTCCTCGAACGATTAGTATCAGTCC